>JBBQYZ010000151.1:0-6820 GCA_038208205.1 Gemmatimonadales bacterium
GAGAGACGGTCACGCTCTCGCTGCCGATGCGCGGACACGTGCAGGTGCGTGTCGCCGAGCTCGAGCCGAGCCAGGTCACCCTGCTCACCATCGAGGGACATCCGCTCGCCGGCGCCGTCCGGTTCCGCTGCGAACAGCGCGGCGCGGCGGTGCGGTTCGCCGTGGAGGTCTACGATCGTGCGGCGAACGTGCTCGATCTGATTGCCATGCGCACGCTCGGCGACCGGCTGCAGAACCACACCTGGGAAGCGGTGGTGCAGCACATGGTGGAACGGAGTGGCGGCAGCGCCACCGATGGCGTGCAGCACACGACCGAGTCGCTCGACGACGAGGAGGCGGCGCGCATCGAGGACTGGCTGGCCGAGGTGGCGATGCGTCGGAGACGCGCCGAGAATGTCGAGCGAATCAGCGGAAGACGCTGATCATTGCTCGCCCGCTGTCTCGGCCTCGGCCCAGATGACGTCGAGTGGTTGCGACTGGCAGTGCTCGCCGCATCCGAGGCGGTACCGGTTGCGGGCGAACCAGCGGTAGAAGCCGTCGGCAAGCGACCGAGCGAATGGGACCTTGAACACCCAGGAGGCCAACCGGCCGCGTGGCAAGATGTTGAGCAGCTGCTCGATCGCCGTGGCGCCCTGCCAGGTGGTGCCGTCGGCGGCGACGAGCTGCAGTGCCTCGACATAGGCCCGCGGCGGGATCCACGGGAAGCGCGCCATCACGCCTGGCGCCTGCGACGACACGACCTCGATGCGCTGCGGTCGATCCCAGTCCCGAAGCACTTTCGAAAGACGCGTGCACACCTTGCAGTCTCCGTCGTACACCACAGTGTACTCGCGACCGAGTCCGCAGCTCGCGCTCTCCTGGCCGGCAATCGTGAACTGAACGACCGAGACGGTCATGACGGGGCTCCCGTGACACCGGGCTTGGCGTCCCCGGCGCGATCGTGGCCATGATGTTCGTGCTCGTGCTCGTGCTCGTGCGCCGGTACGTCGTCCGACGAGAGGATCTCGATCGTCGGCGGGTGGGTGAGCGTTGCGTGCACCGTGCAGAGTTCGGCGACACGCCGAGCGGCGGCGAGGCGATTCTTCGGTAGCGCGGGCCAATCGAAGATCACCGCGATGTCCGAGACGCGATGCGGATCTTCACCGAACTGCCAGTGCACCTCGAGCGTGAGATCATCCACCGGGATCTTGGCGTGCGTAGCCCAGGAGCTCAGGACGGAGAACGTACAGGTCGCCAGGCCGCTCGCCAGCATCTGGAAGGGCGAATACATCACGTCCGTCGTCGGCGCCTCGACAGTCAGCGCACCCGGCGTCGGGTCGAGGCGAATGATGTCGTCGGCGAGAAGTGTGATCTTCATGGCGGAGACGAGGGTGCAAGGGATGGACCGGGGGTAGGACGGTAGGTCGTGGGTGAGTCGGTCCGCAGGTCCCGACATTCAGACCTACGTACGCGCCGACCTGCCCAGCTCCGGCGTGCCCCGCGCGCTCCTCGGCTGCTGCTGCGTCAGACAGTGCAGGGTCCCGAAGCCCCACACCAGATCCACCGCGTGAATGCCGATCACGTGGCGATCGGGCATCAGGGTGGTGATCGCCTCCAGGGCCAGGCGGTCGGTGCGATCGTTGAAGGTCGGCACCAGCACGACGCCGTTGGCGATGTAGAAGTTGGCGTAGCTCGCCGGGAGGCGGTCACCGTTCATCGTCACGGCACGCGGGTAGGGGATCTTGACCACCTTCAGGATTCCGTCGCCCGCGCCCGCGAGCTCCAGGCGACGCATGTTGTCCACCGAGCGCCGGTGGTTTTCATCGTCGGCCGGGTCCTCCTCGTACGCGAGCACGATGACCCCGGGCGCAACGAAGCGCGCGATGTCATCGACATGGCCGTGCGTGTCGTCCCCCACGCAGCCCTCGCCGAGCCAGATGGTCTCGCGAATGCCAAGAGTCTCCCGAAATGCTCGCTCGTAACCGGCCCGGTCCAAGCCTGGGTTTCGTACCTGCACGTCCGACAGCAGCCACTCCTCGGTCACGAGCAGCGTACCCGCACCGTCGGTCTCGATACCTCCGCCCTCGAGGATCAATCGCTCGCGCGTGTCGGGCCGCGTCGGCTCTACTCGTGGGAGGCCGGTAGCCGTCGCGATGGCCCGGCCGACCTCGGCGTCACGGGCGAAGTTCGGATACTTCGCCCACGCGTTGAAGCCCCAGTCCATGAGATGAACGCCACCGCTCTCGTCGCGCACGAAAGTGGGCGCCGAGTCGCGCAGCCACACCCGATCGTTGGGCACGGTGTGCAGCCGCACGTTGCGGTCGACCCCGTGTGCGGCGAGCTGCTGCTCGGCATCGGCGCGAACCGGGCCGTCATGACAGAGGATCTCCACGCGCTCGTACTGCGCGATCACTCGCGCGATCTCCGCGTAGACCCACGGGATGGGACCGATCTTCCCGGGCCAGTCGGGCTCGTGGTGGGGCCACGCGATCCAGGTCGCTTCGTGCGGAGACCACTCGGCGGGGAAGGTGAACCGGGGCCCAGGCACCGCGCTTCTCTCAGGCACCGAGATACCTCGAAAGGATCGGCGCATAGGCGTCGATGCGCCGGTCGCGGAGAAAGGGCCAGTTGCGTCGCGTGTCCTCGATGACTTGCGGGTCGCACTGCGCGATCAGCACCGTTTCCTCCGTCTCGGCGCTCGTCAGGATGCGACCGAACGGATCGGCGATGAACGAGTGCCCGAAAAACTCGATTCCGTCCGTGCCCGGCTCGTCCTCGTGCCCGATCCGGTTCGGTGAGGCGACATACACGCCGTTGGCGATTGCGTGCGACCGCTGAATCGTACGCCATGCGTCGACCTGGGCCGCACCGAAGCTCGACTTCTCCGCCGGGTGCCAGCCGATCGCCGTCGGATAGAAGAGGATGTCAGCGCCAAGCAGGCTGGTGATGCGAGCTGCCTCCGGATACCACTGATCCCAGCAGATCAACACGCCGATGTTGGCGTACTTGGTGTGCCACACGCGGAATCCGCTCGCCTGCTTGGCGATCTCCCCAATCTTGTCGATACGGTCGTCGTGCGCCGAGTCGCCGGGAATGAAGTAGTACTTCTCGTTGAAGAGCGGATCGTCCGGGATGTGCATCTTGCGGTACACGCCCAGCAGCGATCCGTCGGCGTCGATGATCGCTGCCGAGTTGCGATATACGCCGCGCGCCTGCTTCTCGAACAGTGGCACGACGATCACGACGTCGAGCTCCTTCGCCAGCTTCTGCATGACGTCGGTGGTGGGGCCCGGGATCGGCTCGGCGATGTCGAAGCGCTCGCACTGCTGCGACTTGCAGAAGTACGGGGCGTTGAACAGCTCCTTCAGACAGATGATCTGCGCGCCACGGGACGCGGCGGCGCGCACGTGCGCCACGCTCTGCTCCAGCACCGCGGCGGCGTTGGCCGAGGCGGTGTCCTGGATGATCCCGACGGTGAACGGACGACTGGTCATGGGCGACTCGCGGCGACAGGGTCAGGCAGAAAGTTAGCGCGCGGGGCAAGGGCGCTCAGTGCACCACACCTATTACCACATCCATCACGTTGGTTCCCGTCGGGCCGCACCTGAACAGCGCGCCTGCGGCATCGAGCGCATCGTACGACGCGTGGAGAGCGAGGTCGACGGCGGGATCGCGGCCGCGATGCCTGATCGCGTCCCAGACATCCCGGTCGGCGAAGGCGCCGGCCGCGTCGGTGGGACCGTCTCGCCCGTCGGTGCCCGCGGCGAGCAGCGTCACCCGGTGCCGGCTGGGCTGCTCCGCGGCGAACACTCGCGCCGCGGCGAGAGCGAGCTCCTGACATCGGCCGCCGCGCGTGCTCGAGACGCCCCCGAGCCGCACCGTCGTCTCACCGCCCCACACGACGCAGACCCGCTCCCCGCGTGCGGCCAGTACGCACAGCTCGCGCGCGATCGCCGTGCCCGCGACCGCCGCGTCGCCGGAAAGTGGCGCTTCGTTCGACTCGACGGAGAGCGACAGCGCGCGCGCGCGATCGACGATCGCGTCCACCGCAAGTCGATTCGATCCGATGACGCGCGTCGAGACGTGCGCGAAGGCGTCGTCGCCAGGCTTGGGTGTTTCCGGCGCGCGGCCTGCCACGACATCCTCGAGATGCGTCCGCAAACGGGGTGGAAGTCGTGTCAGCAAGCCAGCGCGATCGAGCAGGGCGGAGATCTCGCTGGCCGAGTCGGCATCGGGCGTACACGGCCCCGAGCCGATGTCTGCCGGCACGTCGCCCGCGACGTCGCTCATCACCAGCACGACGACCCGGGCCGGCGCGAGCGCGACCGCGAGACGTCCAGCACCCCAACGGGTGAATCGCTTCCGCACGGCATTCATCGCGCCGATCGCGAGCCCCGAGCCGATCAACAGTGCGAACAGCGCGTCGATGTCAGACTCGTCGAGTCCGGGTGCCGGCGCTGCAATCAGGCTGGAGGTGCCACCGCTCAGCAGCACGACGGCCAGGTCGTCCGCCTTCACGCGAGTCGCGGCATCGGCGAGCAAGCGTGCGGCCGCGTGGGATCGGTGCGCCGGCAGTGGGTGGTCGCTCGCGAACGTTACGAGCCTGTCATGCGGCGGCGTGACCCGGTCGGGGGCAATGACGACGCCGGCGACCTCCAGCAGCGCGAACGGCGTCGTCATCGCCGCGGCCGCCATCGCCGGCGCTGCCTTCCCGATGGCGAAGAGATGGACCCTGCCGTTCGGCGGAGGGCGCACCGAACGCAGCGCAGCCGTCGTCAACGGGCCCGGGGCCGCGCCACCGACGGCTGCGTCGTACAACATCGTGAGAAGGGCGCGCCCTTGCGGGACGAACGCTTCTCCGCCCGTCACCACGGCTCCCGTCTACTCCTTCGCGGCCTTTGCCGGGGTGGTCGGAAGCGTCGTCCTCACCGCTGCTTCGAGCTCGTCGTACGACATCTGCGCAAGCTCGTTGAAGGGTTGCATGCGCTTGACGATGTGCCCGGATGGATCGATCACGAACAGCGAGCGGTTGTCGAGCGCGCCGCGCGTGGCGCCGTACAGCTTGCCGACCGTCTGTCCCACATCGCTGGCGAACAGCACCGGCGTGTTGAGGTCACGCGCCCACGATGCGAGCGTCGTGTCCGGATCCACACTCACGCCGAGGACGACGACGTTACGGCCGTTGTTGAAAAGCTTGGCGTACTGATCACGGTACGCCTCCATTTGAACCACTCAGCCCTTGCTCCTTGCGCGGTAGAAAAAAGCGAGGACGACCGTCTTGCCGCGGAAATCCGAGAGGTGGACCGGGTCGCGAAGAAGCCCGTATCGCGTCGCTCCGGGTAGAGAGAAGTCGGGCGCCAGGGCTCCGACCTCGGGGGAAGGCGACGTGGAGATGATGGGCGGCTGTTGCGCACGCGCCAACGGCGCGCCGATCAGCATGGCGACGACTGCGAGGCTCGCGAATCGAGCATGACAACGCATTTGCATCTCACCTTGGTTGATGATGGCGGCAGTATGAGGAGCCGACTTGTCGCGCGCAATGGCGACATCCCCTTCTGAGCGAGTCGTCGAACGAGTTCGCGGGTTCGACGAGCGGTCTACGAGCCATTCCTTGGAAAAAAGTGGACGGCCCGATCTCGCGACACAGACGGTCGACGCTGCCGCAGGTCAGTTAAGTGCGTAGACATCTGTTTAACCAGCGGTGCGGGCTGTGCTTGTCTGGGTGGCGTACATCCACCGAGACACGGAGAGCCGCATGAGCCAAATGAGACCGATCTGCTCGCTTGCCGCGCTGGTGTTCCTCGGAGCCTGCAACCATGACACGGGTGCCGCCGCGAAGGACTCGGCGAGCGACCCGCTCAAGACCGATCTCGCTCTCGCGGCCCTGGCGCAACCGTACCAGGCGCAGCGGATGCAGCCGATCGTCGAGGCACCCATGACCGCGACATCCGACTCGACGACTCCGATCGCTTCGGCGTCGCCGAGTGATGGGGAGACAGTCCCCCTGCCGCGCCGGGCGACCTCCGCGCGCCCGACCACGTCGCGCGCCGTGTCCTCGCGCTCGCCTTCCCGGCGCGCATCCTCCCCGCGCTCCGCCGGCTCACACTCGGATACCTCACCCCGAGAGTCGACGGCCGGAGCCGAAGCGATCGACCGCACCCCGGTCGCGGCACGGACGACGCACGCCACCTCGAACGGCGCGGTAGGCGACGGGATGTCCGATACGTCGCATGAAAATACGAGCGAGATATCGAACGGCAGCTCGAGCGGATCCCGCAATGCAGGCGAGTACGGCCACCCCGCCGAGCCGGTGCCTGCGCGCGCTGGCCGACACACGGTGCGCGACGCCGCGATCGGGGCCGGTGCAGGTGCGGTGTTGGGGGCAGTGATCGGCCGAGACCGCTCGAGGGGGGCGTTGATCGGGGCGACCGCTGGTGCGATTCTCGGCGGGATCTACGGCAACAACTCGGGCACATGGCAGCACTAGGGGGGTGCCGTCGGGTGGCGCCGCCGGACCCTGCCAGCGCGCGCAAGGGAATCAGGTCGGGCCCGCTTGCGCCGCGCCTCTCGGGAGTCTGAACGCGGAATGGAAAAAACAGGACGCCGCGCTCTCTCGTGAGGGACGCTCGAAGGCTCCCCGATCCGTCAACCATGCCGAGCGAAGGTTAAGTGGTGGTCCGGCCCCTGCTTGATGAGATGGCAGCAGATGGATCGACCCGCAATGGAGAAATGACATGCGCACACTTCGGCTAACTCTCTCGCTCGGCGCGCTCGCGGTTCTGGGGGCGTGCAGCAAGGGCGCGGAACCACGTCCGGATGACGCGCTGCGAACGGACCTGGC
>JBBQYZ010000152.1:0-6792 GCA_038208205.1 Gemmatimonadales bacterium
TGCGCGTGCTGCAGCAGGTAGGGGCTCGTCTCGCCGGCGAGATGGTTGGCCACGGGAGCGTGCTGATAAGGGTGGTGGTGCGGCGGCGTGCGTCGGTTCCGCCGGGCGGCTATGTTGAGCGCGGTCGTCCCCGCCGCGCGAACTTCATTCCACGTTAAGAGTAGCCGCCGTGCCCCGCGACGCCGCACCCCGCTCCCGTTTCGCCTCCGTTGCCACCCGCTCGGCCGCGGTGCTCGAACGTCTGCGGCCCCTCTGGGCGCTCCTTGCCGTGCTGCTCCTCGTGCTCGCGAGCGCGCCGTTCGCCATCCCCGCCGTCCGCGATGCCGCCACCTTCGGGCCGATCCCCGAGGCGAGCCTCGTGCGCTCGACCGGCTACCTGCTGATGGCACCGGTGTCCAACGTGCTCGACCTGCTCTCCCTCCTCAGTGGGCGGCAGCACATCGCGCTCGGCCTCACGCTCCTGCTCGGCTACCTGCTCTGGTGGGCGGTGCGCGGACGGCGGCTGATCGATCGGGCGACACCCCGCCGGCGCGCGCTGCAGATCGCGTCCCGTATCGCGCTCGCTGTGCTGGCCCTCGTCTGCGTCTACGCCGCCGCCGTCCTGCTGCCACGTCCCAAAGCTGCGCTCGACGCCGGCCCCGACATTCTCGTCGTCGACTTCCACACCCATACGAGCTACTCGCACGACGGCCGCTCCGACTGGAACGTCGAGGACGTCCGCGCCTGGCATCGCGACGCGGGGTACGACGTCGCGTACGTCACCGACCACCGCACCTTCGAAGGGGCCCACGACGCCTGGGCCAACAACCCGCCGCTCGCGGGTTCCGGCGTGTCCCTGCTCCCGGGCATCGAGGTCGTGTGGCGCGGTGAGCACGTCAACGTGCTCGACGCGGAACGCATGTACCGCGGACTGCTCGACGAACGCCTTCGCGATATCGACGACCGCGCGCTCACGCTGGCGAGCGCCGTCGGGGGCAGTGAGCCGGTGTTGATCGAGACGATTCCCGGCGACCTTTCGAAGATGGTCGCCGCCACCGGCAACGGGACCGCCGGCGTGCGCGCCATCGAGGTGGTCGACGGCGCGCCGCGCGGGCTCGGACAGTCGCGCCGCGAACGGCTGCGAATCCTCAAGCTCGCCGACAGCATGAACCTCGCGCTCGTCGCCGGCAGCGATTCGCACGGGTGGGGGCACGCCGCCTCCGGCTGGACGTTGATGTTTCTTCCTGGGTGGCGCGGCGTCCCGCCCGAGCGACTCGCCGAGGTGATTCCGAATGTGATCCGGCGGGGCGGCAGCAGGGCCACGAAGGTCGTCGAGCGCTACGTCGCCGACACCGAGGGTGGCGTCGCGCTCCCGCTCACCGTGCCGCTCGTGACGTGGGGGATGATGCGATCCCTTTCCTCCGACGAGCGCGTGATGTGGATCGTCTGGGCGGTCGGTCTCTTCCTGCTCTCGCGCCTCCGGTGGGCGCGGCGCAGGGGCCCGCCGCTGGCGTGACGGCAGACGTACGCCACGCGCGCGACGAGGCACGCGCCTGGCGCACCGCACTCGTCGTGATCGCCGTCGCCGCGCTGGTACGGCTCGCCTTCGCCGCGCGCATCCCGCTCGTTCCCGACGAGACCTACTACTGGGATTGGTCGCGCCGTCTCGCCGGTGGCTACTTCGATCACCCGCCGATGATCGCGGTGCTCATCCGCGCCGGCACCGCGCTCGCCGCGGCATTCGGCGCGCCGCCGTCACCGCTCGTGATTCGCTTTGTTCCCATCGTCGCGGGCGCGGTGGCCTCTCTCGCCGCGGCCGCCATCGCGCGACGCATCGGTGGCGGCGCGGCGGCCCGCACGGCCGCCATCGTCTTCGCGCTGATGCCGCTCGCCGCGACGGGACTCGTGCTCGCCACCCCCGACGCCCCACTGCTCGCCGCGAGCGCGGTCGGACTCTACTGCGTGACGCGCGCGCTCCAGTCGCCGGTGCGCTCGCGTGCCTCGCTGCTCTGGTGGTGCTGCGCCGGCATCGCGCTCGGCCTCGCCTTCGCGTCCAAGTATACGTCCATCCTGCTGCCGCTCACCCTCACCGCCGCGGTGCTCCTGCGCCCGTCACTGCGTGTGCGGCTACGCGAGCCGGGACCGTACCTGGCCTGCGTGCTCGCGACGCTGGTATTTCTGCCCGTGCTCCAGTGGAACGCGGCGCACGACTGGATCTCCTTTCGCTTCCAGATTCAGCACGGCCTCGGCACCCCGAAGGGCTCGGCGATCAAGCGCGAGCTCGACCTCATCGGCGGCCAGCTCGGCCTCGTCTCGCCCATCCTGTTCATCCTCGCGGCCCACGCCGTCTGGCGGACCCTGCGCCGCCCGGCCGACGACGCGCGCTTCGCGCTCGCCGTGGTGGCCGTAGGCAGCTGGGTGTTCTTCGTCTACAGCGCGCTGCGCCGCTCGGTGGAAGCCAACTGGCCGGCACCCTCCTACGTGCCGGGCATCGCCCTGCTCGGCGCGCTCGCGCCGTCGTCGACCGCGCGCGACCGCTGGTTGCACCGCGGGCTCGCGCTCGCTGCGGTGCTGGTGGGCGTGATCTACCTGCACGCGCTCGTTCCCATCCTGCCGCTGCCGGCGCGGCGAGATCCGATCGCGCGCGGCGCCGGATGGCGGCGCGTGGCCGAGCAGGCGGCGGGAGTGGCGGGTACGCGCGCAGCCAACGCCGGCCGTCTGTTCTACGGCGCCGAGCGCTATCAGGACGTGAGCGAGCTCGCGCACGAGCTGCCCGGACGCCCGGTCGTGTTCTGCACGTGTCTGGGCGGACGGCGCAACCAGTACGAGCTCTGGCCCGGCTTCGCCGAGACCGCCACGGCGGGCGACGCGCTCATCCTCGTGCTCGACGAGCGGCCGGCCGAGCACGAGAGCATCGCGAAGCTCGCGCCGCACTTCACGAGCGCCACCCGCGGCCCGCTGGCGGCGCTGCTGCGTGGCACCGATACCGTGAGCGTGCGCCGCCTCTGGCTGCTCGAAGGTTACCGCGGCGGCTGGCCGCCGCGCGACACCACCTGATCCGCGCCGTCGTCCGCGCCGCCGTCGGTATCAGCGTCTTCGGCATCTGCACCCATGGCTCGTGCGCGGTCGGCATGGGCGCGGCATCCGGCGCGTACGGCGCCGAGCAGCTCCAGCACGACACGCTGATGGTCGCCGTCGAGCAGCGCGACACCGGCGTCTTCCAGGGCGTGAACCGGCGCGTCGAGCGCCGCGAGCAGCGCCAGCCCCGATGGTGTGATCTGGCAGAGCACCTGCCGGCGGTCGGGCGTGCACCGCTCGCGGCGCACGTGGCCGTTGGCCTCGAGCTTGTCGAGCAGGCGCGTGATGCCGGCCGCTTCGTCGATCATGCGGTCCCGGATCGCCAGCGTCGGGAGTCCGGCATCCCCCGCGCCCCGCAGGATGCGCAGCACATTGTACTGCTGGAAGGTGATGTCGTGCGTCTCGATCACCGCCGAGAGGCTGCGTTGCACCACCGCCGCTGTGCGGAGGATGCTCACCAGCCCTTCGTGGCCCGCCGAGTGGAAGGGGCGGGTCTGCTTGATCTCGTCGCGGAGCGCGCTCGATTCGATGGGCATGGGTGCGGGCGTCCGGGGTGGGCCGGCGACGGCAGTCCTCGGATGTTGGCGCGAAACGGGACGAATGTCCACCTCCACGATGTCTCGCCATGCGACGCCACCGCCGCGCGCCTGTCCTCGTGCAGTGACGGCAGTCGTCCTCGGCGCGGCACGACCGTGGCGCTCGCATCCCGGTCCGGAGCGCGCACGTTATACTCTCCGCACGCAGCCGACCGTCCCGTCCAACCACGCCAGTGATGACCGCCGTTCCCGCCGACCTCGACGCCTATCTCACCACGCACGATGCGCGGATCAAGCGCGAGCTGTTCGAGTTCCTGCGGATTCCGAGCGTGAGCGCCCGATCGGAGCACGACGCCGACACCGCGCGCGCTGCCGAGTGGACGGCGACCTCACTCCGCTCGGCCGGCCTCGCCGCCACCGTGCACGCGACGGCCGGCCATCCGGTGGTGGTCGGCGAGTGGCGCGGCGCCGGCGCCGACGCGCCAACGATCCTCGTGTACGGCCATTACGACGTGCAGCCCGCCGAGCCGCTCGAACTGTGGACGTCGCCCGCCTTCGAGCCGACGCTTCGCGACGGACGACTGTTCGCCCGCGGCTCGGTGGACGATAAGGGACAGCTCTTCCTGCACATCAAGGCGCTCGAGGCGCATCTGGCGGCACGCGGCCGGCTGCCGGTGAACATCATCGTGCTCGCTGAGGGCGAGGAGGAAGTCGGCAGCGCGCACCTGGCCCCGTTCATCGAGGCGAACGCCGACCTATTGAAGTGCGACGGAGTCGTGATCTCCGACTCGGCCATGTTCGCGCCCGGTCTGCCGAGCGTGCTGTCGTCGCTGCGCGGGCTCGCCTACTTCCAGATCGACGTGCGGGGCCCGATGAGCGACCTGCACTCCGGCAGCTACGGCGGCGCAGTGGTGAACCCCGCCATGGCGCTGGCGCGCATCCTCGCGACGCTGCACGGCGCCGACGGTCGCATCGCGATCGACGGATTCTATGACGCGGTGCGCGAGTGGCCGGCCGCGGTGCGCACGCAGATGAAAGGGCTGCCCTTCGACGAGGAGCACTTCCGCGCCGAGACCGGCGCCCCGGCACTCGGCGGCGAGACGGGCTATTCGGTGCTCGAACAGCTGTGGACGCGCCCGACCTGCGAGGTGAACGGCCTGCTGAGTGGCTACACCGGGGAAGGCGCCAAGACCGTGCTGCCGGCGAAGGCGATGGCCAAGGTGAGCTGTCGACTCGTACCCGATCAGCTGCCGGGCGAGATCGAACGGCTGATGAAGGCGCATGTCGCTCGCGTCGCTCCCGCGGGGGTGACCGCCACCGTCACGCACCTGCACGGTGGACGGCCCTGGCGTGCGGACCTCGGCGGGCCGCTCTTCGATGCGGCGCGGCGCGCCCTCGGCGCGGCCTTCGGCCGGGAGCCCGTCATCACGGGCGAGGGAGGATCCATTCCGGTCGTCGGCGACTTCGAGCGCATCCTGGGCGCACCGGTGCTGCTCGTCGGGTTCGGACTCCCGGGCGAGAACGCGCACGCCCCCGACGAGTGGATGAGCATGGAGAACTTCACCATCGGCATGCGCGCGATCGCGACGTTGTGGGACGAGCTGGGAGGCGGAGTCCCGGCTCGCTGATTGCATTTCTCATCGGCAGGGGGCCTCATCCATCCTTTGCTTGCAACCTTCCTCCGTGCCGCGTAGCACGCGAGCCGAACTTCTCACCGCTCACCAGATACACACGGAGACATCATGGCGTACCAGCTGACCGAGACCGAGTGGATCTGGCGCGACGGGGAGATGATCCGGTGGAAGGACGCCACCGTTCACGTCCTTGCGCACTCCATGCAGTTCGGCTCTTCGGCCTTCGAGGGGATTCGCTGCTACAGCACATCGCGCGGGCCCGCGGTCTTTCGACTGGAGGACCACCTGCAGCGGCTGATCAACTCGTGCAAGATCTACCGGATGGAGGTGCCCTTCGGCGTTGACGAGCTGGTGGCCGCCACCTGCGAGGTGGTCGAGCGCAACGGGCTCGACGCCTGCTACGTCCGCCCGATGGTCATTCGCGGCTATGGTGCGGCGGGCATGGTGCCCTTCGCGAGCCCGGTGGAAGTGTTCATCCCTTGCTGGCCCTGGGGTACCTACCTGGGCGAGGGCGCGCTCGAGAAGGGCGTCGACGCCTGCGTGTCGAGCTGGAGCCGGATGGCTCCGAACACCACGCCGAGCATCGCCAAGATCGCCGGCAACTACCTCGGCGGTCAGCTGATCAAGATGGAGGCGCTCGCCAATGGCTACGACGAGGCGATCGCCTTGGGACCGGACGGCCTGATCAGCGAAGGCAGCGGGCAGAACGTCTTCCTCATCTCCAAGGGCGTCGTCTACACGACGCCGGCCAACGGCACCCTGCTCCCCGGCATCACGCGCGACAGCGTCATGACCCTGGCGCGCGACGCCGGACTCGAGGTACGCGAGGTCATGATGCAGCGCGAGATGCTCTACACCGCTGACGAGATCTTCCTGACCGGCACGGCGAGCGAGGTCACCCCGGTGCGGAGCGTTGACAAGATCCAGGTCGGCGCGGGGAAGGCGGGCGAGATCACCCTGCGGCTGCAGCGGGCCTTCCTCGACCTCGTGCATGGAAAGGGTGCGGACGTCCACGGCTGGCTGACGCATGTCACCGCGGAGCGGGCCTCGGCGAAGTGAATCCGCTCGTGACCGAGGGGTGACCGGTGTGCGCAGTGCACCCGCGACGCGGCGTTGACCTCGACCTCTATCGCCAGCTTCTCGGCGCGCGCATCGTCGCGGGGTGACGGCTGGGTACGCCGCTGCGCGCGCGACGCGTCAGCGCTCCGGCTACCCCGCGTCCGACGTCAGCCATGGGTCGCGCGCCATCCACTCGTCGTCGGGCGCGAAGAGGAACACCATCCCTCCGTCGGCGAGCTTGGGGAGCAGGCGCTCGGCGCGAGACGGCTCCATCGCGGGGCAGCCCTCGCTGCGACCCGCCTTGTTGGCGGTGACGTATGGCGCCCCGTGCGCCACGACGTGCCGGGCGAGCGCGTTGTCGTTGAAGCCGCTCGAGACGCCCTGCAGTCGCAGCCCGATCGAGTTGTAGCGACGCCCGGCGGACTTTCCGTGGAAGCCGTACGTCTGCTGCGCCACGTACAGGCCGAGCGACGTCGCGTTGCTCCCTGAGGCGTTCGAGAAGCGAG
>JBBQYZ010000153.1:0-6779 GCA_038208205.1 Gemmatimonadales bacterium
GTGGTAGCGGCGCCAGAGCATCACGGCCGCCACCAGCACCAGCGCACCCGCCGACAGCGCGAGCGACGCCGGTCGTGGACGGCTGGTCGTCGTCGGCGCTCCGACGTGAATGACGCGTCCCTTCGGTGCCGGCGACGGCGGCATCCGCGTATCGACGTGGACGCGAGGGAGCTCGGGTGTCCTGGTGGCGGAGGGCGGCTGCAGCACGAGGGCGACACGGAGGGAATGGACAGAACGAAGTCGTTCGTTGCGCTCCAATGCTAACCTGCTCTCGCTGGCACGCCACCGGCGACGGGCGCGCCGCGTCGGGTGGCGTCTCATGCCCGGCTCGCGATGGTGGAGGCGGGTCGCTCTGCAGGGGCGAGTCGCAGGATTAGCTTTCCTTCCATGAAGCCCGCACTCGTCGTCTTCGATCTGGCCGCCGCGAAGGAGGCCGCGCTCTCACGTTGGCTGCGCGAGCGGGGACGAGTCGCGATCGGGTTCAGCGGCGGCGTCGATTCGGCGTACCTGGCGGTCGTCGCCCGTCGCACGCTCGGTCCGGAGGCCGTGCTCGCGATCATCGGCCGGAGCGCCTCGTACCCGGCGGAGCAATGGGCAACCGCGCGCCGCGTAGCCGACGACTTCGGGATCCCGGTTCTCGAGCTGGATACCGACGAGCTGGCCGATCCGCGTTATGCGGCGAACCCGTCGAACCGCTGCTACTTCTGCAAGACGGAGCTGTGGAGCAAGCTGGTCCCGGTCGCACGCGAACGCGGGTTCGGCAGCGTGCTGGATGGAACCAATGCCGACGACCTCGGCGACTACCGCCCTGGTGCACAGGCCGCGCGCGAGCAGGCGATCGCGAGCCCGCTCGCCGCGTTGGGATTCACCAAGGACGAGATCCGCACCCGCTCCCGCGCGCTCGGGCTTCCTACCTGGCAGCAGCCATCGTCACCCTGTCTGTCGTCGCGCCTGCCCTACGGCACCGATGTCACGGCCGGCCGGCTCCGCCAGGTGGAACGAGCCGAGGCCGCGTTGCGCGCGCTCGGTGTGATGGGCGACCTGCGCGTGCGCTATCACGACGACCTCGCCCGGGTGGAGCTGGCGCGTGGGGAGCTGGCGCGTTGGCTCACGCCGGAGGCGGTGGCGACCATTCGACAGGCCGTCGTCGCAGTGGGATTCGAGCGCGTGGCGATCGACCTGCGCGGATTCCGATCCGGCTCGCTGAACGTCCTGCATGGGGTGACCGCGTGACCGGTGGTCCGGCGGACGGAGTGCAGGCGCTCACGGCCGCCCTCGGGGCGCTCGGCGTCTCGTGCCGGGTCGAGGCGCGGGGGCGGCTCGCCGTGATTCACTCCGACGCTCGCGGGTTGTCGCGCCTGGGGGACGAGCGTGTTCGCGTCGCGACTGTGGCGCACGCCCGTGACTGTGGCTTCACGCACGTGGCGATCGAGCTGTCCGCCTCGCTGCCAGCCGATGCGCCTGTTCTTCGCCATTGAGCTCGACACGGCGCTCGCCGCGGCGCTCGACGACGCGATGACGCCCCTCCGCGCGTGCGAGGCGGATCTGTCGTGGACGCCGCGTGAGAAGTGGCACCTCACCATGAAGTTCGTGGGCGACGGCGACGATGGCGCGGCGATCCGTCTCGCGGCAGCGGCCGACCGGGTGGCGGCGGCGCGCCATCCGTTCGAGATGTCGATCGGCGGGCTGAGCGCCTTCCCGAACTTTCGCCGCGCGCGTGTCGTATGGGTGGGGGTCCTCACCGACCCGCGCCTGGAGCTCCTGCACCACGACCTGGAGATCGAGTGCCGTGAGAAGGGGTTCGAAGTGGAGGGACGCGCCTTCCGGCCGCACATTACCCTCGCGCGCGTGCGTGTCCCGCTCGCGGTCGAGCACGCGGGTCCGCTCGCGCGCGCGGCGCGCACCGTAGCTTTCACCGCGACACAGGAGGTCGCGGCGCTCACGCTGTTCGACAGCACTCTCGCGCCCTCGGGCGCGCGCTACCGCCGCGTGCACGCGGCGCCACTGGGAGGACGTTGACTGATGGGGTGTCTCCGACGGTTCGGGTGTCTCGTGCTGCTGCTCCTGCTCGCGCTGGGCGCGTGGCTCACGAGGGCGCACTGGCTGCGCTTTATCCCGGGTACCGCCCGGGTCGCGACGACCAGCACGACCGAGCCGCTCTGGGAGCCGCTGAGCCCCGCGGCCGCGGCACGGGGCAAACGTGCGATCGACGCCCTCAACTCGTCGAGGGGGCCGGTGTTCGCCAACCTGAAGGCGGCGGAGATCGCCTCGTACGTGTTCCAGACCTCCGGCGCGGCGCTGCCCGCCTCGACCGATAGCGCGGAAGCCGCCGTGATCGACGACGTGCTGTACGTGCGCGCGATCGTACCGATGAAGGCGATCGCCGGTTCCGGGGCCCTCGGCCCGCTCGGTGGCCTGCTGAACGACCGCGAGCGCGTGTCGCTCGGAGGGAGCTTTCGCGTCGTGCGGCCGGGATTGAGTGAGTTCGTGCTTCGCGACGTGAAGCTGCGCGATTTCAGTGTGCCGCGCGCCGCGATCCCGCGGCTCGTGCAGCAGATCTCGCGCGGCCGGCGCCCGGCCGGCATCTCCGACAATGCCGTCGCCGTGCCGACTCCGACGTCGCTCGCCGACGTCCGCATCGCCAACAGGCGCGTCACGCTCTACAAGACCACGGCACCCGCCCCATGAGCCGTCGCATCCTCATCGTCGACGACGAGCAGGGGATCCGGGCGGCCCTCGGCCAGTTGCTGGAGTTCGAGGGCTACGAGACGCGCACGGCGGCGAACGCGGTGGACGGACTGTCGGAGTACGCGCGCTTCAAGCCGCACCTCGTCTTCATGGACGTGAAGATGGCGGGGATCGACGGGCTCGAGGCGCTGCGCAAGCTGCGCGAGCTCGACTCCGATGCGGTCGTTGTGATGATCAGCGGGCACGCGACGATCCAGACCGCCGTCGAGGCGACCCAGCACGGCGCGTACGACATCCTCGAGAAGCCGCTCGATACCGACCGCATCCTCGTCACGCTTCGGAATGCGCTGCAACATCTCGACCTGCACGAGGAGAACGCGCGCCTTCGCGACACCGTGCGGTCGCGATTCGAGATCGTCGGCTCGTCGTACGTCATCCGCGCGGTGACGGAGAAGATCGAGCTCGTGGCCAAGACGCCGGCGCGCGTGCTCATCACGGGGGAGAACGGGACGGGCAAGGAGCTCGTAGCCAGGGCCGTGCACGCGAACTCGCCGCGGGTGAAGGGTCCGTTCGTCGAGGTCAACTGCGCCGCGATTCCGTCGGAGCTGATCGAGAGCGAGCTGTTCGGCCACATGAAGGGCTCGTTCACCGGTGCGGTGCAGGACCGCGCCGGCAAGTTCGAGCAGTCCGACGGCGGCACGATCTTCCTGGACGAGGTCGGAGACATGAGTCTCGCCGCTCAGGCCAAGGTGCTCCGCGTGCTCCAGGACGGCGTCGTGACCCGCATCGGCGGCGCGAAGCCCGTCAAGGTGGACGTGCGTGTCCTGGCGGCGACGAACAAGAACGTCGAGGCGGAGATCACCGCCGGCCGGTTCCGGGAGGATCTGTATTACCGACTCAACGTGGTGCCGATCCACGTGCCGCCGCTGCGAGAGCGGCGCGAGGACATCCCGCTGCTCGTCGCGCACTTCGTCGGCCTGCTGACCGGCACCGGCGGACTGGCGCCGCGCGCGATGGGCGAGGACGCGGTGACGCGGCTGCAGTCACTCGACTGGCCTGGCAACGTGCGCGAGTTGCGCAACACGATCGAGCGGCTGCTCATCCTCTCGAGCGGCCCGCGCATCACCGCGGCCGACGTGGATCGACTGGTCGGCCGGCGCGCCGATACCAGCGAGGGAGGCCTGGGCACCCTGCTCGACGTGGCGACCTTCGAGGACTTCAAGCACGCCGCCGAGCGCGCGTACCTCGTGGCCAAGCTGCGCACCTTCGACTGGAACGTGAGCGAGACGGCGCGGGCGCTCGACATGCCGCGCTCGAATCTGTATAAGAAGATCGAGCGCTATGGACTCAGCCGAGAGGGCACGGGCGCGCCGGTGCCGATCGCGGTGCCGGATGGCGACGAGGAGGATGACGCATGACCGACTGGGACGCGGAGCTCAAGAAGATCGACCAACAGCTCGAAGGGATGTCGGATTCCGCGCTCATCCCCGCGGCACCCCGCACCGCGCCTGCGACGGCGCGGGCGGACGTCGCCGTCGAGCGTGCGACGACGCGCACGTGGGGCGCCTTTCTCCGGCTGGCGCTGGCGACGGCGCTCGGCGTGGGCATCCTGTTCTGGCCGTATCCCAAGCAATGCGGCGTCGAGCTGGGGGGATACCTCCTCGCCGCCGGAGCGGTGGCGGTCGGCGGGCTGTGGAGCGGCGTGTGGACGTGGCGGCACCACACCGCGCGCGCGCACGTGCTGTCGCTGCTGCTCGTGGTGTGGGGCGTGCTGCTCCTCGCGCTCGAGGTGCTGCCGCACGCCGGCTATGCCAAGCCGGACCCCGCGCGGCCGGCCGGCTGGTCATGCCGTGCCCCCGTGCCGCCGACTCCGCCGAACGTGCTGCGCACCGGACCCTGAAGGCGCGCCGACGGATCACTTCAGCTGGGCGATCGTCCAGAAGGCGACCGCGAGTGCGGTCAGCATCGGCACCACGGCCATCGCGGCCTGTGAGCCGGCCGTCAACACCGCCGCCTTGAGCGCGGACCTGGGCCGCGATTCATCGTACACCCACCGAAGGGCGAGGTAGGCGTACCCGCCGAAGGTGAGCCAGTGCAGCAGGCTCACCGCATCGATGCTGGACATCTGGGTGCTCCAGGCGGCGTGCATCGCTGTCGTCGCCATGCTGAGCACGGAGTTGAAGGCGAGGAGATGCAAGGCGAACACGACGTGCTGCGCGTAGTTGCGCCGACGCGCGCGGTAGAGGAGCATGAGCACGAGCGCAACGCTCAGCGGATCCATCAGGTGCAGCCACTGATTGCCGAACGCAATCCCCATCGCGTTGCTGATCGGCGTGGCGAAATCTGGCATCGCCAGGCCTGTCCGGGCACGTCGTGCGCGGATGACCTGCAGTTCTGCGTTACCCGCCTGTTTCAGCTCGATGCGTTGGCGGATCTCGCGCTGGATGCGCACGTCCACGTGGGTTGCCGTGCGCACGAAGATCATGAGCGCGAACATCGCGAGATACACGCGCACCGGCGGCAGGTACCAGCGGGTCCGTCCCGCGATGTAGTCCTTCGTCAGCATGCCCGGACGGCGAAACAACGTCGTCAGGGTCCGGACCGTGAGCGAGTCCACGTTCGTGACCTCGTTCCAGAGGTCTACGACGAAACGACGCACGGTGAGGGGCCGCTCGTCCAGCCGCGGCGCGCCACACCGGGCGCAGAAGTGACCGGTGACGGCCGATCCGCAGTTGGCGCACGCTGATTCCACCAGCGGCGATCGAGTGGCGAGATCGCCGGGCACGGGCTCCACTGCGGACAGGGCGGGAGTCCGGACCGTCATGGAGAGGGGCGGGGGCAGGAGAGCATCCGGGCGCCAACATGGCTCTCGTCACCGCGTCAGCGCAACCGTCGGCCTGCGCGCTGCACCGCATCGGGTCGGGAGGGGTATCGGCGCCAGTCGAGGGCCGGGGCGCGAATCGCTGTCGAATACCCGTACGCGCGGCGCACAACTACGCTGTGATGTACGGCACATCCTCTGCTTTATCGACTGCGTGCAGCAGCGGCGTCTCGACCGTTTTCATAGGGGAAACGGAACCATTCGAGCTCGCCGGCCTCGCGGATTCGTAGTCCTGGTGCAACAGCACTGTCGACAGGATCCAACAGTTCGTCGTCAGGCCGTCTGACTGCCGGAAGCATCGAGGGGGGAAGATGAAGAAGTTGAAGAGAGGGGCGTCGCTGCTCGCGGCGTTCGCAATGCTAACGGTCCCGGTCGGGACGGCGCGCGCGGATCTCGTCCTGTCCACGCAACAGACGACGAATGGCTCCGGCCTTGGCTCGGTGAACACCGTGTTGACGCTTCAGAACTCCCCGGCGGAAGGCGGGTGCGTGAGCTTCGGCGGCGTGATCGGAGCCTTCGCCAACGCCGCTGGCGTTTGCCAGGGCTCGAGCGCCGATGTGAAGACTGGCGCCTCCCAGACCCAGACCCGCACGATCGGCGAAACGGGGGTAACGAATGCCGCCAATTTCGGGATCATCTTCAACGCCGTCGAGCCGGGCGGCGATGGGATCACGGTCCAGGACATCACCGTGTCGTTCTTCAGCAGCTCGGGGACGTTTCTCTACCAGGCGAGCACGTCGGGATCGATCGTGCTTCCGACGACGCTCACGGGAACGGGCAACTCCGGTTTCCTGTTCGTCCTGAACGCCGCGCAGCAGGCGACCGCCACCGCGGCCGGCGTCTTCGCCGACCTGACCAACGTGATCGGACTCTCCGCCACGCTGGACATGTCGTCGGGCGGCAACGAGACATTCTTTGTCGGTAACATCGGACAGGCCGGTCCGCCGATCTCCACCGTACCCGAGCCGGCCAGCATCGTCCTGCTCGGCACGGGCCTCCTCGGCGTCTTCGGTGCCGCACGTCGCCGTCGCAACGAGGCCTGATGTTGGATTGATCACCCCTCGATGTGAAACGAAGGCCCCGGGGAATTCCCCGGGGCCTTCATCGCGTTGAGCGCTCCCTGCCGCTCGCCAGCGGGTGACGGGCCGCGGAACCGGTGTAGATTTCCTCGATGACCAAGACCTTCCAGAACTTCATCGCCGGCCAGTGG
>JBBQYZ010000154.1:0-6754 GCA_038208205.1 Gemmatimonadales bacterium
CAGCATGGTGAGCAGCGGTGCGAGACCGTGGAATGCTGCGCCGTAGCCGACGCTCGTGGGCACGCCGATGACGGGCACGCGAACCAGACCGCCCACCACCGAAGCGAGCGCGCCGTCCATGCCGGCCACCACGATGATGACCCCCGCCCCGTCGAGCGCGTCGCGGCGCTCGAGCAGGCGATGGATTCCCGCCACGCCCACGTCGGTGAGTCGTTGCACCCGACAGGCCATCGCATCCGCCGTCACGGCGGCCTCTTCCGCCACCGGCAGGTCGCTCGTGCCAGCGGTCACGATGAGTACCGATGCCCGACTCATGGCCGGGGGCTCGGCCGGACGTAGGAGGGCAGTCCGGGCGAGAGGATTGTGATCGATCGCTGGCAGCGCCGCCAGCAGGGGCGCTGATGCATCGGACGATAGTCGTGTCACCAGCACGCCGTCGCCGCGGCTGGCGATGCTCGTCGCGATCGCCACGACCTGCTCCGGCGTCTTGCCCGCGCCAAAGATCACCTCGGGAAAGCCCTGCCGAAGCGCGCGGTGATGATCGATGGTGGCGAAGCCGAGCGACTCGGTCGGCGCCTGAGCCAGCGCGGCGAGCGCGCCCGCGACCGGTAGCGAGCCGTCCGCCACCCTGGCCAGCAGGTCGCGGACGTGCTCATGCCTCATGCGGCGTCGGCTTCCAGATCGTCCCGTGAAGCCACGACGTCTCCCGGCGCCGCCACGTAGTGCTCGGCGTTGGCGAGGTAATCGGCGAAGATTCCCTCGACCTCCTCGAACGAGGTGACGGCGTACAGCTTCTTGCGCAGCTCCGCACCGCCGTGCAAGCCCTTGGAGTACCACCCGAGGTGCTTGCGAAACTCGATCGCCGCACCGCGCGGGTCCGTCTCGTACGCCATCACCATGCGCGCATGATGGAGCGCGACGGCGAATCGCTCCGCGACCGACGGTGCGGGACGTTTCGGTCGGCCCGCCAGCAGATCCTTCACCTGCTGGAAGATCCACGGCTGTCCGTATGATCCGCGTGCGATCATGATGCCCGCGCACCCCGTCTGCCGGTGCATGCGGATCGCATCCTCGGCGGTCTTGATGTCCCCGTTCCCGAGGACGGGGATATCCAGTGCGGCCGCGACGGCCGCAATCTCGTCCCACTGCGCGCTTCCGGAATACATCTGCGTGCGGGTGCGCGGGTGCAGCGCGAGGACTCGGGCGCCCGCGTCCTGGCAACGGAGCGCGATCCGAACCGGATCGCGCATCTCCTCGTTCCACCCGCTGCGGATCTTGCACGTCACTGGCAGATGCGTCGCCGCCGACACGGCGCGGATCACCGCCTGAACGAGATCCAGGTCTCGGAGGCAGCCGGAGCCGCCATTTCGCCGCACCACCTTCTTGACCGGGCAGCCGAAGTTGATGTCGATGAATTCGGGCTGAAACACGTCGGAGACGAAGCGCGCTGCCTCGCCCATCGCCACGGGGTCCGCACCGAAGATCTGTACGCCGATCGGCCGCTCGCCAGGGCCGAACGACAACTTGTGGATAGTCGCCTCGTTCTCACGGCGAATGCCTTCCGCCGAGAGGAACTCCGTCACCACGACGTCGGCTCCGTGCTCGTGGCACAGCTGCCGGAACGGCGACTCCGACACCCCGGCCATCGGGGCCAGATAGAGGGGGACGTCGACAGAGAGCGGAAAGGGGAACGACACGAGAGAAAGTTACCGGGGCTCCGAAGTGCATGCAACGCCGACGTTTGACAATGCACCGCGCCTCCGGGTACTTTCTCTGGTTCGACCACGACTATTTCCTGACGCCGATAACGGCCGTAGCACTTCCCAGCACCGGATCCGCCGAGAATGGAACTGCGCGAGTTCTTCAGTGAAGACGCCATCAAGCTCGAGCTCGACGGGGAGAGCAAGGACGACATCCTCAAGGAGCTCATCGCCCTCCTCTCGCTCGACGAGAAGTCGGAGGGGATGCTGTTCAAGATGCTCAAGCGTCGTGAGAACCTCGGCTCCACCGGCATCGGCCGGGCGATCGCGATTCCACATTGCCGCTCGCTCGTGGTGAACAAGCTGCGCGTCGCCTTCGGCCGGAAGTCGCGCGGCGTGGACTTCAAGGCGATCGACGAGAAGCCGGTAAACTTCTTCTTCCTCATCGTCGCGCCGCCGCTCGAGGTGTCGAACCAGTACCTCCCCGTGCTCGGCAAGATCGCGCAGTTCTCCAAGGAGAGCGACGTACCGCAGCGGTTGCTCGCGCTGACCGAGCCGCGCCAGTTCCTGGCGCTGCTGAAGGAGAAGGGCGTCTAAGACTCCGGGAGGCGCGGTTCGGCCGCGTCGCTCTCAGTACGCCAGGAGCAGCGCGAACGCCAGAATGCTGAACGCGAGGAGCCCGACGAGCGAATACGCGCCGCCAAGGACGAGCGTGCGAGCGATCGCGTACCGCAGGCGGCCGCCGTATACGCGGCGCAGGGCGAGCGGCACGTAGCCCACCAGCCACATCGCGGTGACGATCTTCAAGCCGGTCCGCAGCGGCGGCCACGGAATGAGTGACCGTACCTCGTCGATCGTGAGCACCGCGAACACGAAGGCGTGCAGGTGGAGCGCGACGATGAGGTGGGCCGGATAGCGCCACTTGCGCGACCGATAGGCGAGCGCCAGCAGGAGACCGAACGCCGGCATGAGCACGAACAGCAGGCGCGGCACCTGAGCGGTGTAGTCACTCCCGAAGTTCTTCTTGTCGCGCATCACGTGCTGTATGCCGAGCGCGAGCCGGTGCCGCACCCAGGCCGGCGCCGCCGTCATTTGCTCCGCCTGCTCGAAAGCACGGAGGCTATCCGCCGCTGATCGCGTGGCGGCGTCGAGCGCACCCGGCGCGACGGTAGTGATCCCGTGCCGCTCCAAGAGCACCCGACTGGCCGAGTCGCGGCGCACTATCCGCTCGACACTGTCGCGCAGGTCTGCCTTCCGCTCCGCCAGGACGAGCGTGTCGGCTCCAGGGAAGCGAACGGTGGCACGCGCGCTGCCGCGATCGGGCACGATCGAGCTCACGAGGAAGTACCCCACACTACACAGCAGGTAGAGGCGCAGCGGCGCGAGGTGTCGCACGCGGTGCCCTCGCAGGTACTCCGCCGTCAACACGCCAGGTCGCAGAACGAGAAGCCGCAACGAGGAGAAGAACTTTCCGTCGATACTGACGAACGCCTCCCACGCTTCTTCGAGCAGCTCCCGGAGAGTCGGGTCCGGGTCCTGGGCGCGCTGCCCGCACTGGCCGCAGAACCGGCCGTCGAGCAAGGCGTAGCAATTGAGGCAGCGCCCGATCGGCGCCGCGCTCATTCCCACTCGATGGTGGCGGGCGGCTTCGAGCTCACGTCGTACACCACCCGGTTCACGCCGTCGACCTCGCGAATGATGCGGTTGGAGATGCGCGCCATGACGTCGTGCGGGAAGGGATACCAGTCGGCGGTCATGCCGTCGGTGCTGGTCACGGCGCGCAGGGCGATGACATTGTCGTAGGTGCGCGCGTCGCCCATCACGCCGACGCTGCGAACCGGCAGGAGCACGGCGAAGGCCTGCCAGATCTCGTCGTACAGACCGGCGGCCCGGATCTCCTCGAGATAGATCGCATCGGCGCGTCGGAGGACGGCAAGTGCTGGCTCGCCGACGGTGCCGAGGATTCGGATCGCCAGTCCGGGCCCGGGGAATGGGTGGCGGCCCACCATCTCCTCGGGGAGGCCGAGCTCCCGTCCAACGTTGCGCACTTCGTCCTTGAAGAGCTCGCGCAGCGGCTCGATGAGCGCGAACTGCATGTCGGGACGAAGGCCCCCCACGTTGTGGTGGGTCTTGATCGTCACCGACGCCCCCCCGCTGGGCGAGGCGCTCTCGATGACGTCCGGGTAGAGCGTTCCCTGCACCAGGAACTTCGCGTGGGTTCCCGCCGCCGCGGTCGCCTCCTCGAACACGTCGATGAACGTGTGGCCAATGGCCCGACGCTTGGCTTCGGGATCCTCCACGCCGTCGAGTGCGCGCAGAAACTGGGACGACGCGTCCACCGTCACGAGCGTGATCCCAAGGTGCGCACGCATTGTCTGCTCGACCTGTTCGCGCTCGTGCAGCCGCAGGAGCCCCGTGTCGACGAACACGCAGGTGAGCTGATCACCGATCGCCCGGTGCACGAGCGCCGCCGCCACCGAGCTGTCGACGCCACCGGACAACCCGCAGATCACCGGCGCGTCGCCGACTCGCGCGCGGATCGTGGCGACCTCCTGCTCGATGAAGGCGCCTGGGGTCCACGTCGGGGCGGCGCCGCACACCTCGAACAGGAAGTTGGCGAGCAGCTCCGCACCGCGGGGCGTGTGCGCGACCTCGGGATGAAACTGCACCCCATAGATCGGCTTCGTCTCGTGCGCGAACGCCGATACCGGGTTGCCCGGCCCGGCGGCGATGACGCGGAAACCCGGTGGCGGCTGCTCGACATGGTCGCCATGACTCATCCAGACCGTCGTGCTCTCGTCGTGGGCGAAGCCGCGGAACAGCGCGCTCTCGACGGTGGGACGGATCTCGTCCCGGCCGTATTGCCGCTGCCCCCCGCGCGTCACGCGCCCACCCTGGAGATGCGCGATGAGCTGCATGCCGTAGCAGACGCCCAGGACGGGGGCGACGTCGAACATGGCGCGGTCGGCGCTCGGGACGTTCTCGCCGTAGACGGAGTTGGGGCCCCCACTCAGGATGATTCCCGTCGGCTTCCACTCGCGGATCCACTCGATCGTGCGGGTCGGCGGGTGGATCTCCGAGTAGACCCGCGCCTCGCGCACCCGGCGCGCGATCAGCTGCGTGTACTGCGAGCCGTAGTCGATGATGAGGATGCGGCTCGCTGCGGTCATATCGTCCAGTGCGCCGGGTCCAGGCTGATGAACTCGACCTTCTTCGCTGTCAGGTCGAGGATCGCCGCCTTCGGGGTGCCGTACAGCCAGCCGCACGCCTCCCCCGGGTTCACGATCAGCGTGTCGCCCCGTGTCTTCATCTCCTGCTGGTGGGTGAAGCCGTGCACCACGATGCTGTGGCCTTCGATGCTGCGAGGCTGCACGTCGCCGATGTCGTGCACGACGAGCAGACGCTGTCCGCCGATCTCGAAGCTGTGCGGGCTCTCGAACAGCTCGGCGCCAAATCCCGCGCGTGCCGTCGCCAGCAGCCCCTGAGTGTCGCCGTCGTTCTTCCCGAACACTCCGGCGAGCGACATGCTCGCCTCCTCGATCGGGCGAAGCGAGAAGGGAGCACAGTAGTCGCCCGCATGGATCAGCATCGATACGCCCGCTGCCTGCATCTGCCGCACGAACTCCGCGACCGCGGGGATCCGGTCGTGACTGTCCGCCAAGAGTCCGACGCGCATCAGGCCATTCTCCACTCGGGGTCGTCCTGCTCGAGCCGCACGAGGTCATCGTACCGCTCACGCGCCGTCACCACGGCATACCGGTCACCGTCGACCAGCACCTCCGCGCCGCGCGGCCTGGTGTTGTAGTTCGACGCCATCACGTAACCGTACGCGCCCACGTCGTACACGGCCAGCAGGTCGCCAGCGTTGGCCTGTGCCATCTCCCGCTCGAGCGCCAGGAAGTCTCCTGACTCGCAGACCGGTCCGACGACGTCGGCGGTCATCCGGCCGGTCAGCTCGCGCACGGGCTCGATCCGGTGATACGCGTCGTAGTGCGACGGCCGCAGCAGCTCGGTCATCCCGGCGTCGGTGACGAGGAAGTCACGTCCCCCGCTGTGCTTCCGATAGAGCACGCGGGTGAGCAGGATGCCGGCGTTGCCCACGACGAAACGGCCCGGCTCCATCAGCAAGGTGAGTCCCGTGGCCGCGATGCGCGGCAGCAGCGCCTCGGCGAACTTGCGCAAGTCGGGCGATTCCTCGTCCGAGTACGCGACCCCAAGCCCGCCCCCGATGTCCAGATAGCGAATCGTGTCGATGCCGGTGGTCCGCAGCTGGGCCAGGAGGCCAGTGAGCCGATCCACGCCCTCCAGATAGCCCTCGATTCGGAAGAGCTGCGACCCGATATGCATGTCCAGGCCGACGAGGCGCGTACCCGGCAGCTGCGCGGCGAGTCGTGCGACGGAGAGCACGTCGTCGAAGGGGATGCCGAACTTCGCGCCCCGCTCGCCCGTCTTGATGTACTTGTGCGAGCTGTCGACCGTGACCTCGGGGTTCACCCGTAATCCGACCGGCGCGATCACGCCGAGCTCGCGCGCGATCCGGTCAAGGTGCCGTACCTCCGCCTCCGACTCGGCATTCACCATCAGCACCCCGGCCTCGAGCGCCTCGCGAAGCTCCTGCTCCGTCTTCCCGACGCCACCGAAGATGATGTCCTGGCCGCGGAACCCGGCCCGGAGCGCCCGATACAGCTCTCCCCCGGAGACAACGTCGACGCCGGCTCCGAGCTCCCGCAGCACCCGCAGGACACCGGCGTTCGAATTGGCCTTGAGCGTGTAGTGCACCCGATGGGTCTGCGGCGCGAGCGCGGCATCGAGACGCTGGTAGCGATCGCGCACCATGGCGGCGCTGTAGACGTACGTCGGGGTGCCGACCTCCTCGGCGATGCGCTCCAGCGCGATCCCCTCGCATTCGAGGGCGCCGTTCACCCGCTCGAACCCCGACGTCAGTACGCCTTCGCCCACAGTGCCTCGACGGTGGACGCGGCCCCACATTTGAGGCAGCGAGTCGGCGCCTCGGCCGACCGGAACTCCTCATCCGGCAGGCATCGGATGGTGGC
>JBBQYZ010000155.1:0-6754 GCA_038208205.1 Gemmatimonadales bacterium
AGCTCGGCGTCGCCGGCGCCCAGGATGAAGACAACGAGATCAGGATCGAAGGCGGCGACATCGGCCGCCCATGTGTCCGCGCACCCGTTGGTCGGGAAGACGTTGCCGGCGACGGTCCGGAAACGGGTGACGCCGGACGGGAACGTGCAGGCGATGAGCGACCGGTTCAGGACCGTGAGCGGCGGGTCGACCCGAAGCTGCTTGAACCCCTCGCCGAGATACCAGCCCACAGAGTTGCCGACGACCAGCACCCGGCGGGTGTCCGGCGCGCTAGCGGCGGCGCGCACCGCGTTCTGCACCACATCGGGTGCGGCGGCCTCGGCCACCCGCGTGGCTTTCCAGCCACCGGTGCTCGCCACGATGGCGGCGACGAGAACGGCCGCGGCTGCGGGGATCAACCCGCGCATGTGCCGGGCAGTCAGCGCGCCGTGGCGGATGGGCTGCTCGAGGACCACGTAGGACACCACTGCGATGGCGAGCGTGGTGCCGACGCGCAACGCGACGAGCCACCAACCTCCGAGGTGGGCCCGGTTCTCGTTGAGCAGCACGTACACCGGCCAGTGCCACAGGTAGACGCCGTAGCTGATGAGCCCGAGCCCCACCAGGGGCCGCAGGCTCAGCGCCCGTGCGACCGGCCCGCGGTCCGGGTGCGAGGCGGCGGCGATCACCGCGCCCGCGGCAACCGCGCACGCGAACAACCCGCCGCGATAGAGGTTGTCGGACTGACCGGCGGCGTGCGTCCACGCGAACGCGATTACGAGCACGCCGACAACGCCGAGGGCTTCGACGCCGTAGCGGGTGATCCTCGCGCGTGCCGGACCGCGCAGGGCGATGAGTGCCGCCAGAGACGCACCGACGAGGATCGATGCCGCTCGGGTGTCGCTGCCGTAGTAGACGCGCGTCGGGTTGCCCACCTCGTAGTGGACGGCCATCCAGATGGCAGATGCGGCCGCGAGCACAACTGAGAGGATCAACACGTCGCGTGCGGTCTCGCGGCCGCCGGCGTCGCGCTCGCGGCGATGCCTCCGCCGCCGCCAGAGCACTGCGGACACCACGAGCGGCCAGACCAGGTAGAACTGCTCCTCGATCGCGAGGCTCCAGGTGTGGGAGAGCGGCGACGGCGCGGTGAACAGCTCGAAGTAGTCCAGGTGCGCGAAGATCGCACGCCAGTTGGAGACGTAGAACAAGGTGGCCAACGCGTCGGCGCGGATGCGCGCGAGCTCGGCCGGCTCTGCGAACAACCACGCGTAGACCGCCACTGCGAGCAGGACCCCACCCAGGGCGGGCAACAAGCGGCGAGCACGCCGGGCCCAGAACGCGGAGAGGCTGATTCGGCCGGTACGGGCGCTCTCCGCGAGCAGCAGCGACGTGATGAGGAAGCCGGAGAGCACGAAGAACAGGTCGACCCCGAGGTAGCCGCCGGTCAGGTGCCCGGCATGGAACAGCAGCACCGCGGCGACGGCCAGTCCGCGCAGACCGTCGAGCGCGGGCATGTGGGGCAGCGTGGTTCGGCCTGCGGAGCCGTCGTCGGCGCGCCGGGACACGGGCTCCGCCGTCTGGATCACGTCACGCCCACCCCTTCCGCGGCATCACCCACCTGGGGTTGGGACTGTACCCGTGCAGTTGGGAGCGTTCGGACCGGGTCACCGGCCCGGGCTTCCTCGCCGTCGCCGCGGTCAGTGGGTCGTGTAGTCGATCGCGCCCGCGTCCTTGACGCCCACCGCGAAGCAGAAGCAGTGGATCGGCTCGTCGCCGGTCGGGCGCAGGCTGTGGACGGCGTCGGGCGGGATGTAGACGAGGTCGCTCGGCTTCACGTCGCGCTGGTCGTCACCGATGGTCATGACGCCGTGGCCGGTCATGACGAAGTAGAACTCGTGCGTCGGATGGGTGTGCGGGTACACCTCGCCACCGACGGGAACCTCGAACTCGTTGGCCAGCTCCAGGTAGCCGCCCTCGGTGATGGCCTTCATCTCGCGGGGCCGGATGAGCCACCACACCGGGACGGTTCCGTTGTGCTCGACCTCGGGTGTCACATCCCCGACATTGCGAACGTCCACGGCGCGTCTCCTGATCGATCGGTCCGCCCAATCAGATCACGCGGCCCGGCCGAGGACGATGCCGACCTGGTCGGCCAGGGTCAGCGCGACGAGACGGTCGTCCTTGGAGATCCCGACGCCCGGAGTGGGGATGAGGACGAAACGACCGAGGATGTGGTCGCCGGAGCGCACGGGGATCTCCACGCCCTCGCGGGTGAGCTCGAACCCGTCGTGGGTGTAGCGGAACTCCTTGGTCTTCAGCGAGCCGGTCATCTCGATGGTGTCGAGCGTCCCCAGATAGGGCGCCCGTTCGAACCAGCAGTTCTGGAGGTGCAGGGTGTCGGTGAGCGCGGCGGTGACGGCCAGGATGACGTCGTCGGCGGTCTGCCCGTCGGCAGCGAGTTGGGCGACGCGGTGGATGCGCCGGACTCCCGCCCACCGGCGGGTGCCGACGTCCCGGATCCGGTCGGCCCGCAATGCGATCTCGCCGATGATCATCCCCACCGCGACGAGCAGGATCAGCGTGAGGATGTCCTTGCCATCGGCGATCTTGAGCGACCCGTACGGGCGGGTGTGGAGGAAGTCGAACGACATCGCCGCCACCACGGCGACCAGGTAACCGGCGCGGCGACCGCCGATCACCGCGCCGAGCAACACGAACAGCACGAGCACGAGCGCGGCGTTCGCCGATCCGAGCTGCTCACGGACGGGGACGAGCACGGCTGCGGCGCCGATTGCCCCGAGGGCGCCGATTCCTGATCCGAACTCCATGCGATCTCTCGCGTCCATAATCCTGTTGTACTACCGAAGGCGCGCGAAACGAACGGGTCTTACGGTTTCTTTGCGTGACGCCCCGAGGTCTTCGCGGGTGTGCCGGAAGGGCCGAGCCAGGCCTTCATGATGACGGGCGGCTGATGAGAGCCGGTGGGTACGCGAACGGTCAGGAGGCGGAGAGGCGGAAGAGCAGGTGGAGCTCGCGGTCGAAGAGCCACGATGCGGGCGGTGGATACAGCCCGAGCGCCGTTTCCCAGACCTCGGCACGCAGGCCCAGCTCGGCCACCGCCTGCTGCCATCGAGGCGTGGACCAGTAGTTGTACGGCAGGGCCACGCCGTGATGCGCGTTGCCCACCCAGTCCATCAGCCGCAGGGTGGGCCGGGCGAGAAGGCCATCGGCGGCGTGATCCTTCACGATGATGGCGCCGGGCGCGACGCGGGCTGCTTCGCGCAGGAGCTCCATCGGGTCCTCGGTGTGGTGCAGCACGTCGACGAACACGACGGCGTCGAACTCCGCGTCAGCGAATGGGATTCGATGCCCGTCGAAAGGAACGACCGGGATGCGGGTCGTCGGGCGCACGAGAACGTCGATCCCGCTGATCTCGAGGTCGCCGCGCAGTTGCAGCAACACGTCGGCCACGGCACCGTCGCCACAGCCCACATCGAGCACACGCGCGTTCGGCGGGACGATTGACGCGAGCCGAGCGGCCAGCGTGCGGACGCGGCGACCATGAACGGCTCGCGAGTGCAGTCGGCCGACCAGGCTCATGGGCTAGAGCGTAGAGGCGAAGGCTCGTTCGCGTGCTCGAGTCCCTGGTCGCTACGCTCGCACGGTGGAATCAGGCGAAAGCGACGACGCGCCGGGGCCGGCGCGCACCGCCGCGCCGCGGCACGAGAGAGTCGCCGTCTCCGTGGTGCTTCCCTGCTTCAACGAAGCGGACTCGGTTGGTCTGTGCGTGAAGGAAGCTCGAGATGCCCTGGCGGAAGCCTGCATCGTCGGCGAGGTCATCGTCGTGGACAACGGCTCCAACGACGGGTCCGACGAGGTGGCCGAGGCCGCCGGCGCCCGAGTCATCCACGAGGCGCGACGCGGATACGGCAGCGCGCTGCGAGCAGGATTCGCGGCATCCGAAGGCGACATCATCGTGATGGCCGACGCGGACTCCACCTACGACCTCACCAAGATCCCCGACCTCGTGGCGCCCGTGCAACGCGGCGATGCCGACCTTGTGCTCGGCGCACGACTGGATGCGGCCACCCGGCGCACGATGCCCTTTCTCCATCGCTTTGTCGGCACACCGGCTCTCACGTTCCTCGTTGCGCGCGCCTGTGGGGGCAAGGTCGTGACCGACAGCCAGTCCGGGTTTCGTGCGTTCCGCCGCGAGAAGGTGTTGGCGCTCGACGTGCGGTCCACCGGGATGGAGCTGGCCTCCGAGATGCTCATTCGGGCGACCCGCGCCGGGCTGCGCGTGATGGAGGTGCCTGCCGGATACCGCGAACGCATCGGTCAGTCGAAGCTGAACGCCTTTGGCGATGGGTGGCGCCACCTCCAGCTCATTCTGCTGCTCGCCCCCGATCTGCTGCTCATCGGCCCGGGCGCCGTGCTCGTCCTCTTCGGTGTCGTGTTCGCGGCGTTGGGTTTCCTGCGCCCGTCCGGCGTCGAGGTGGGCTCGCTGCGCTGGCAACCGGTGTTCTTCTCCGGCATCGCCATCGTGCTCGGCACCCAGGCGCTCCTGGCCGGCGCGGTCCTCGCCAACCGTTCGTCGGTCGCGGCCGGGGGTGTTCGCGAACGTTTCGGGTTCGCCGGACAACCCGCGTTTCCGGGAAGGTGCCTCGCGGCCGGGTTGGGCGCGATCGCGACGGGTCTCGGCATCGACTTCGTGCTCTTCCTCGTCTGGGTGCAGGACAACCCGCAGCCCAGTCGCGGACAGGCGCTCGCCGCGCTCGCCCACAGCCTCCTGATCGTGGGTGGCACCCTCGCCAGCTTCGGAGTCGTCAGCCGCTTTCTGTTCCCCCAGGGCGAGGACGACGAGGTGGCGCCGCGGACGCTTGCCGAGTGAGCTGCGCGGGGCTCAGGCGCGTTGACTCCCGGCGCGCGCTCTCCTTACTCTTGGCGAATTCACGGGTCGGATGACGGCGGTCGGGGGAGCCATCACTACCAGTAGGTCGGGCGATCGCCGATGGCTGCTCTGGCTCGGCCTCATCATGTTGCTCGGGCTGGGGGTGCGCGGGTTCTACATCCACGTGCACACGCAAAACCCCGTCATGAACAGCGACGTCTTCTACTACCACGGGGGCGCGAATCTCTTGGCGGAAGGGCACGGCTTCGTGCAGCCGTACCGCTACGTCGCCGAAGGCATTTCGGTCCCCGGCGCCGACCACCCGCCGGGCTACATCGTGGCCCTGGCTGTGCCGTCGGTCTTCGGCTTCAAGAGCTTCTTCGCCCATCAGGTCTGGTCGGCGCTGATCGGGACGGCCACGATCGGGCTCGTCGGTCTGGTCGGGCGGCACCTCGGCGGTAAGCGGATCGGCTTGATCGCCGCGTTGTTTGCAGCCATCTATCCCAACTTCTGGTTCAGCGATGCGCTCATCATGTCGGAGACGCTGGTGCTGTTCATGGCCGCGTTGACGCTGCTCGCGGCGTACCGATTCTGGGAGCGGCCGAGCTGGGGTCGTGCCGCCACCGTCGGCGTGTCGTGCGGGCTCACCGCGCTCACGCGGTCGGAGGCGACGCTGCTTCTACCGCTGCTCGTTCTGCCCCTCACCGCGTTCCTGCGTCAGCTGAACGCGCGTCGTCGCATCGCCCTGTTCGCGATCGCCGCCACGGCCGCACTTGCCACTGTCGCGCCATGGGTCGGGTACAACCTGGCGCGCTTCGAGCACCCCGTGTTTCTCTCGATTCCGGATCACACCCTGCTGGCCGGCAACTGTCGTGACGTGTACTACGGACCGTTCATCGGCTACTGGTCCGTGCCGTGCATCACTCGGCTCGGCGTGACCGAAAAGGAAGGTTCGAGCGCGGGGCTGATCTACCGCCGCGAAGCGTTCCACTTCATCCGGAACAACCTCGGACGCCTGCCGTTCGTGATCTACACACGCGAGGGACGTACGTGGGGCTTCTACCAGCCGGACGGGCAGCTTCAACTCGACCAGCTGGCGACCAAGGAGCTCGAGGTCTCGCGTGTGGGCCTGGCGATCTACTACGTGCTCGCGGCCGGCACGATCTCGGGCGCGATCATTCTGCGTCGTCGTCGCGTTCCAGTGTTCCCACTGTTCGCGATGGTGTTGACGCCTGCGCTCTCGGTCGCAGTGACGATCGGCGAGACGCGCTACCGCGCGCTGGCCGAGGTCGCGCTCACGCTCGGGGCTGCGGTCACGATCGACGCGGTGATCTCGCAGCTGAGCCCTCGGCGGTGGTCGTCCAGGCGCCGAGGTGAGGCAAACGAACCACTCCCCGGCGACGGCGTGCCGGTCGCCGCGCCAGGTCCCGCGCGCGAGCCGGCGGGGATGGGCCCCGGTCTCTGACCGTCATTCGTTCGGGTGCTCGACGATGGCGACGACCCGGGTCGACATGAACCGCGCCGAGCGCACCGGTTGGCCCGTGCGCGTCACCTCGACCACCTCGATCATGCCGCGACCGCTGCTGACCTCGACGCGTCGCCCGGCCTTGGTCGCCACCACGTCGAACTGCCGTACGCTCTCGCCGATGTCGACGAGCACCTCGACCCGATCGCCCTTCACCGTCACAAGCGTTCGGCTCATGATCAGCGCGAGGGGATGAGCGACACCGGTCAAGGGCCCGGATGGTGGCAGGCCTCGGACGGCAGGTGGTACCCGCCGGAGACCCATCCGGCTGCACCGCCCCCGACGATGCCGCCACCGACGATGCCGCCACCGACGATGCCGCCACCGACGATGCCCGGCACGTACCCGATGCCCGGCAC
>JBBQYZ010000156.1:0-6750 GCA_038208205.1 Gemmatimonadales bacterium
CCTCGAGCAGGTCGAGGGTCTCGATGTCGAGATCGTTCGTCGGCTCGTCGAGCACCAGCAGGTTGAAGCGGCGTGTGAAGAGGCGCGCGAGCAGTAGCCGGTTGCGCTCGCCCCCGGACAACGCGCGTACTGGCGTGCGCGCCCGGTCGGGTGGAAAGAGGAAATCCTCCAGGTAGCCGTGCACGTGTCGGCGGTTGCCTCCCACCTCGACGAAGTCGGCGCCGTCGGCGACGCTGTCGAACACGCTGCGCTCGGGGTCGAGCTGCTCGCGGAGCTGATCGAAGTACGCCACCTCGAGTCCGGTGCCGAGCCTGATCGTACCGGAATCGGGAGGTAGCTCGCCGAGCAGGAGGCGCAGGAGCGTCGTCTTGCCGGAGCCGTTCGGGCCGATCAGTCCCACGCGGTCGCGGCGGGTGATGGTGGTGGTGAGATCGCGCACGATCGTGCGCTCGCCGCGCGCGAACATCACCCCCCGCGCCTCCGCCACGAGCCGTCCCGAGCGCTCCGCCTCCTGTGCCTGCAGCCGCACGGTGCCGACGCGATCGCGCCGCTGGCCGCGCTCCACCCGCAAGGCCTCGAGCTCGCGCACGCGTCCCTCGTTGCGGGTCCGGCGCGCCTGGATGCCGGTTCGGATCCATACCTCTTCCTTGGCGAGCCGCTTGTCGAACTCTGCGAACTCGCGCGACTCGCTCGCCAGCGCCGCTTCCTTGCGCTCCAGGTAGCGGTCGTAGTCCACTCCCCAGTCCACGAGGCGGCCGCGGTCGAGCTCCACGATACGCGTGGCGAGCCGGCGCAGGAAAGCGCGGTCGTGCGTGACGAACAACAGCGTCGTGCCGCGGTCGATCAGGAAGCTCTCCATCCATTCGATCGCGTCGACATCGAGATGGTTCGTCGGCTCATCGAGGAGGAGGACATCCGGCTCGCGCACGAGCGCGCGCGCGAGCAAGGTCTGTCGCTTCCGCCCGCCCGATAGCATGTGAAACGGCGTGTCGGGGTCGAGCGCGAGGTGTTGCAGTACGGTGTCGACCCGGGTCTGCATCTCCCACGCGTTCGCGGCGTCGAGCGCGTGGTGCAGGCGGTCGAGCTCGCGCAGCGCGGCGTCGGTGGCGTCTCGGCCCACGCGGTGGCTGACGTCGTGGTAGCGTGCGAGCAGCAACCCGTTGGGCCCGAGCCCCGCGGCGACGACGTCGAAGGTGGTGCCGCTCACGTCCTCGGGCACCTCCTGCTCCAGTCGCGCGACGGTGACGCCGGTCTGCCGCACCACCTCGCCCGAGTCGGGCGTCATCGTGCCGTCGAGCAGCCGCATCACCGTGCTCTTGCCCGCGCCGTTCCGTCCGAGCAGGCAGACCCGCTCGCCGCGCTCGATCGCGAACCGCGCGTCGTCGAGAACAGAGGGCCCCCCGAACGCGATGCCGACGTCCTGCATGCCCAGCAGTGCCATGTCGTGCCGCCACTCCGTTTGCCGTGATACGCCGCCGATGCGGCACACGGAAAAGTATCCCTGCACGCACGACGCGTGCGTGCCCGTTGCACGCTCGTGCGCTCGCCTCTCTTGCGGTCCTCTGGCTGCCGGTGCCATTACGAGGCGTGCCTGCGCGCGACGCCGCTCGCTCCGGTTCAATTCACACCAGGAGACCGATGAGAGCTCGACACGTGCTCGCGGCCGCAGGGATCGCCGCACTCGCCGCGCTGGCAGCCTGCGCGTCCGGGACGAAGACCGCCGATCGCGCCGCCGCCTGCGGTCTGCAACCCGGCGACTCCACCTATGCTGCCGCCGACATGGTGTACCGCGACTGCGCCGTTTCAGTGAAGGCGCATCCACTCGACAACCAGCCGCGCCCCGAGTATCGGCCGAGCGTGCCCGTCAACAACGCCTGCTCCTCGGTGGAGCTCGAGTTCGTGGTATCGGCAGCCGGGAATCCCGAGTCCCGAACGGCGAAGATCCTCCGCACCAACGACGCGGGCTACGCCGCGGCGGTGATCGGCGTCCTCGGGTCGTGGCGCTACGCGCCCGCGCAGCGAGACGGCGTGCCGGTGCGGCAGATCGTCATGCTGAAGTCGACGATGCAAACGCTGATCGTCGTCGCGCCCGCCGGCACCAGACCGCAGATGCCGAGACGGCCTCGCCCGATGTGCTAGCGCGAGTGGCGCATGCCGACCGCGCGGCCAGGCGGCCGGCCAGCCTCACTCACGTTTGCCGTCAGCGCTCCCTCGCGACGGGTCCATCCCCTGCCGCGAGCCTGATCCGTCGCGCAGTGCGTCGCCGTGCCGCTTGAGCGGCTCTCCCTCGGGCGCGGCGATGGCGTCGGGGTCGGAGTTGCGGTCGACGAGCGCATCGTCCACCGCGTTCTTGGGCTGCTCGGTCGGGTAGTTCGGATCGTTGGTCACGTGGGTCTCCTTCGGGTCATGTGTGGCGACGTGTGGTCAGTGTGGCGGCGTGCGCGGTCGAGAATCGCGACAATCGTACCGTGCGCCTGACCGCGCGGCTTACCGCGCCCGCGTCACCCGCCACACCACGTTGCCCACGTCGTCCGCAACCAGCAGCGCTCCACGCCGGTCCACCGCCACGCCCACCGGCCGGCCGCGCGCATCGCCCTTCGCGTCGAGGAAGCCGGTGAGCAGGTCGATCGGCGCGCCCACAGGAGTGCCGCTCGCGAACGACACGAACACCACCTTGTAGCCACTGCGCGGCGTGCGGTTCCACGAGCCATGCTGGCCCACGAACATTCCCGAGGTGAAGGGCGCTGGCAGCGAGCTGCCGGATGACGACGCGAGGCCGAGCGAGGCGGTGTGGGGGCCGAGCGCGTAGTCGGGCACGATGGCGCGCGCGACGAGGTCGGGGCGCTGGGGCGTGACGCGCGTATCCAGGTGCGCGCCGTAGTAGCTGTACGGCCAGCCGTAGAAGGCGCCCTCGCGCACCGACGTCATGTAGTCGGGCACGAGGTCGCTCCCGAGCTCGTCGCGCTCGTTCACGGCGACCCACAGCACGTGGCGATCCGGCTCCCACGCCATGCCCACCGGATTGCGAAGGCCCGACGCGTATACGCGGTGCGTGCCGGTCACCGGATCCACTTCCCACACCGCGGCGCGCTCCGTCTCGTTCTCCATCCCGCGCTCCGCCGCGTTGCTGTTGGAGCCGACGGTGACGTAGAGCCGTGCGCCGTCGGGCGTGGCGATCACGTTGCGGGTCCAGTGATGGTTGATCGGCCCCGCCGGCAACGCGACGACCGGCGAGGGGATCGCATCGATCCGCGTCTGCCCGGTCGTGTACGGGACTCGCACCAGCGCGTCGGTGTTGGCGACGTAGAGCGTGGTGCCGACGAGCGCCATGCCGATCGGCGACCGCAGGCCGGCGAGGAAGATCGTGCGCGTCTCGGCTACTCCGTCGCCGTCGGCGTCGCGCAGCAGGGTGATGCGGTCCGCGCTCGGCACCGCGGCGCCGGCGCGCTTCATGAAACGGCGCATCAGCCACCCGCGCACACCCCTGGCGTCCTCCGGCTGCGGTGGCGCGCTCGACTCGGCCACGAGCACGTCGCCGTTGGGAAGGACGTAGAGCCAGCGCGGATGGTCGAGCATGGTGGCGAACGCGGCGACCGCGGTGCCCGGGGCCGGAGTGGGCATGGCGCCGCCGTGCCATCCGACTGCGGTCGCGAACGCCACGGTGGGGATCAGCGAGGTGGCCGGCCCGGGCAGCTGGGGATGCGGGCCGGTTCCGGCAGCCACCGGCAGGGTGGCGGCGACGCCGCACCCCGCGAGCAGGGTCGACGCGAGCACGGCCCATGTGAGGGTCGCGACCGTGGAGCGCTGCGTGCGGCTGGCGGATCTCGGCATCGTCACATCGTGGTTGGGGTCGGCGCCACCGCTGGTGACGACACGTACCGGAACGCGCCTGAAGGCCGTCTAGTGCCAGAACGGGATCACAGTCGCCTCGAGCCGACACGTGATGCGCGAACCGGGCCGACGGGGCGGCGACATCACGGTGAGCACATTCTCCCCTGCCGGCAGCGAGTCGGTCGCGATGTAGGCCACGATGCCGTCGACCCCGGTGCGGGCATGGGTCGCGAGGCGGAAGCGGAGGGCGCTCGGCGTGCGGCCGTTCGCTCCCTCAGCGCTGCTAGCGCACCGTCACCGGCGAGCCCCACATCTGGATCTCCTCGTCGTCGAGCCGGTACTCCGCCATGCGTGCCGCGGCGCGCAGCACCTCGACATCAGAGAGCCCGGGGGAGAGGAGGCGGATCTTCGGGATCAATTCGCGGACGAGCGCGTCGAATCGTTCGAGCCTGGGCTGCGCCAGCGGGTCGGGGGTGTCAGGCATGTGGTTCCGTCTCCCGGCGTCGGGGGAAGGCAGGGGTGACGCATGACACGTGAAGGAAGCGCTCGAAATATCGCCCCGCCCGCAGCGGCACAGGGTGACCCACCTCACCCGGGCGATGTGCGCCCAGGGCAACCCAGCTCCGCTCCCGTCCCGCCGGCCACTTCCGGCGGAGCGGCGCATCGCGCTAGGCGATGCGGCGGCGCCGCTCGGGTGCTAGCTCACCGGTCTCGTACTTGAGCTCCACGCTGGCGATGCGGGTGGCGAGCTCGATCAGCTCGTCGGGCTCGAGATGGCCGCAGACGAAGCGCAGCCGGTTCGCGATGTCGAGGGCACACGACTGGAGACGCGCATCCACGGGCGGAGGCTCGACCCAGCTGGCGGCGAAGGCGTCGAGGTGCGACTCGGTCTGGGGCGCGAGCTTCATCGGGTTCCCCGGTGAGAGATGTCATCGTCGGCCAGGCGATACTCCGCCATTCGCGTCGCGGCGACGCGCAGCTCGTCCTCGTTCAGATGCGGCGTCAGACGCCGCATCGTCGAGAGGAACTCGCGCATCAGTGCGGCGTGCCTGTCCAGTGTCGTGAGTGCCAACGGGTCTCGTCGCTCGAGCATTCGACTTTCCTCTTCGAGTGAGGCAGCACCAGATCGACGAGCAATCCATTACCGGGCTGAACAGTCACAAAGATGGCGGTGAGGACGATCGCCGACCGTGAGCAGAGTCACTATCCGAGCCTGCGGTCCAACGTGTGATTGCGGGAGTGAGTCAGCGAGCGAGCCGATAGTGATCGCGTGGTGTCCAGAAGGTGTCTTCCCGCGGGAGGAACTTCGACGATCTGCCCCGGGTGAGCGTGTACCGCACCCGCACGAAATCACCGGCGTCGTCGACGACGAGCGCATTGATGAAGTTGCCGCCCAGCATATAGCGACAGCCCACCGCCGAACGCTCCCACCGTCCATGCTGCTCGGCGAGATGCCGGATCTGTCGGAGCTCGGGGCAGGCCGGCGCCATCGCCCGGCCCTCGAGCGGCGCCAGCACGACTGATCGTCCGACCCACACGGGCGCAGACGCGGAGGCCTCACCCGAGTGGGCGCTCACCGCGGCAGCGAACAGAATGACGGCCGCGGCCGACAGGATGACTGTGCGGGACTGAATGGAGACCTCGCTGCTCAAGGGTGGCGGGTCCACTTCCTTCCATATGGACGACCAAGCCGGCCTTTCCTCAACAGCCCGCCAGACTGGTCAGCCCAGGACCCCGGCCGCGCGATAGGCCTCCAGCGTACGGGTGCTGAAGCAGGCGAAGAGGACCCGCTCCAGCGTCCCCGCCTGCTCGGCGAAGGCCCGCACCTCCCTCACGGCGATACGGGTGGCTTCGTGGAGCGGGAAGCCGTAGATCCCGGTGCTGATCGCGGGAAAAGCGACGCCGTGGCATCCGTTGTCGCGCGCGAGCACGAGCGAGGCGCGGTAGGCCCGGGCAAGCAGCTCGTCCTCGCCGGCGTCGCCACCCTCCCAGATCGGGCCGACGGCGTGAATGATGTAGCGGGCGGGCAGGCGGAACCCGGGAGTGATGCGCGCCTCGCCGCAGGGGCAGCCGCCGACGGCCGCACACGCGACGGCGAGCTCCGGTCCCGCCGCGAGGTGGATCGCTCCGCAGACACCGCCGCCAGCCCGGAGCTCCGGGTTAGCGGCGTTGACGATCGCGTCGGTATCGAGAGTGGTGATGTCGGTCTCGAGGGCGTGCAGTTCCATCACGTCGCTTCCTGCTGGCGTCCGGCATCCCGCGCGCGGCGTCGCGTGCGGCGTAGCGTGCGGCTGCGCGGAATCTACAACGCCGTCACCGCGTGCCGGCGCGAGAAAACAGGGCCGCGGCGCTTCGACTCATCGCCGCGAGCAACTCCTCAGGACCTGCTTGGCGAAGGCGAAGGCCCGTTCGCCTTCGCTGGGGCTCATGGGCACGCGATGCCCACCCGGGCCCGCCGTGCGACGCTCGCCAGTGCGGAGCGCTCCACCGTTCGCAAAGGTGACCGACGAAGACTCGCCGACCACCTTCATCGCCGGAGCCGGATCCACTTGGTCGGTGAGCGTGACCGCGTTGCCGCGCAGGCCCGTGCCGACGGTGAGCGATCGGTGGGGCGGCCCTGCGATCTCCAGCGTCACGACGCGCACCATGCCCAGTCGCTGCATCTCCGCCGTCGCGGTGCCCGATCGACACGCCGGGAGCGACGCGGGGAGTGGCGCGAGAGTCCGACCGCGTGAGGCCTGCGCGCCGGCAGCCGGCGAGCGCGTCACGCTCGACAGCAGCAGGGTGACATACCCGATCCGACGCGCACGGAGTGTCATCGCCGCATCGCCTCGCGGTCCTCGCTTTCGGAGCCGAACCGATCCACCACCGTCACCACCGCGCGCGACACCGTGGCGCCCGCGGGTGCGACGACCAGCC
>JBBQYZ010000157.1:0-6728 GCA_038208205.1 Gemmatimonadales bacterium
CACGGTGAGCGTGTCGCCTTCCCACACGGCGATGGTGGAGTGCGGCTCCATCGGGTTGTGGTTCTCCATGGGCGTGGCGTACGTCTGCTCCACGCGCACCTCGGCCTGCGCGAGGCCGGCCTTCACGTTTCCGGTGGACGAATCGGGCTTGCGGCCGCTGCTCTCCGGCGCGTACGACACGCGGTTGGTCTGGCGCATGTCGGTGAGGGGCCTGGCCGTGTCGTAGCGCGCGTGCACGCGATGCGCCGCGTCGGTGGCGTGCTCCAGGGTGTCGGCCACGACGACGGCGATCGGCTGGCCGTTGTAACGCACCCTGTCGTCCTGCAGCAGCGTGAGCACCCGACTGGCGGGCGTCGGGCCCACCTTCGTCGACAGCCTGGGCGCGTTGAGGTGCGTCAGCACCCTCACCACACCCGGCATCCGCTCCGCCTCGCTGGTCGCCATGCTGGTGATCCGGCCGGTGGCCACCGTGCTCTGCACGATGACCGCGTGATGCAGGCCGGCCACCGGGATTTCAGCCGAGTACCGCGCTCCGCCCGTGACCTTGAGCCTGCCGTCCACGCGGTCCATCGGGGCGCCGACCGCGGCGCCGGTCACGATGTCGCGCTGCTTCCGTGAGATGCTCATGATCAGGCCATCGCCGAGACTGTGGTGAGCGCGCGCACGAGGGTGCGCTTCGCGAGCTCGATCTTGTACGCGTTCTCGCGGTGCGGCACCGCGCCGGCGAGCGCCGCCTCCGCCGCCGCGCGGAACATCGCCGGCGACGCCTGCCTGCCGATGAGTGCATGCTCGGCCTCGCGCGAGCGCCAGGGCTTGGTGCCCACGCCGCCGAGGGCGACGCGGGCGTCACGCACGCGCGTGCCGTCCATGTCGAGCGCAACGGCGGCCGACGCGAGCGCGAAGGCGTACGAGGCGCGGTCGCGGACTTTGCGGTAGTGCGAGCGCCGCGCCCAGGGCAGCGCCGGGATGTCCACCGCCGTGATCATCTCGCCGTGCCGAAGCACCGTCTCGCGCTCGGGATGCGCGCCGGGCGTCACGTGGAAGTCCACCAGTGGAATCGCGCGCTCGCCCCCGGGGCCGCGGACGCGCACCGCGGCGCCGAGGGCCACCATCGCGATCGGCATGTCGCCCGGACTCGTCGCGATGCACCGGTCGCTCGTGCCGAGCACTGCATGGATGCGATTGTGGCCCTGCAGGGCCGAGCATCCGGAGCCCGGCTCGCGCTTGTTGCAGGGCATCGCCGTGTCGCGGAAATAGTAGCAGCGCGTGCGCTGCAGCAGATTGCCGCCCACCGTGGCCATGTTGCGGATCTGACCCGACGCACCGGCGAGGAGCGCTTCGGAGAGCACGGGATAGCGCTCCTTCACCGTGGTGCTCCACCCGAGGTCGCTGTTGCGCACCAGCGCGCCGATACGCAGCCCGCCGTCCGGAAGGGGAGCGATCTGCCCGAGCGCCGGCTCGCGCGCCGCGAGCCCGTTGATGTCCACGAGATGGCGTGGCTGCTCCACCTCGAGCTTCATCAGGTCCACGAGCGTGGTGCCACCGGCGATGTACCGGGCGCCGGCGTCCGCGGCCACGGTCCGCATCGCTTCCATGACGTCCGGCGCGGCGGTGTAGTCGAAGGGTCGCATGTGATCAGCTCCGGGCGTGCGCGCGGACGTCCTGGATCGCGGCCACGATCCCGGGATACGCGCCGCACCGACAGATGTTGCCGCTCATGCACTCGCGCACATCGGCGTCGGCCGAACCGCAGGGCTCCTTGAGCAACGCGGTGGCCGACATCAGCTGCCCCGGCGTGCAGTAGCCGCACTGGAAGCCGTCGTGCTGGATGAAGGCCGCCTGCATCGGATGCAGCGCGTCACCGGTGGCCAGCCCTTCTACGGTGGTGATCTCGTCGTGCTGGTGCATCACGGCAAAGGTGAGGCACGACAGCTGGCGCCGGCCGTTCACGTGCACCGTGCAGGCGCCGCACTGTCCGTGGTCGCATCCCTTCTTGGTGCCAGTCAGTCCCGCATACTCGCGCAGCGCGTCGAGCAGGGTGACGCGCGGCTCGATCGCGAGCGAGAGGGCGCGGCCGTTGACCATCAGCGTCACGTTCGTCGCGGCGACGTTGGGGAATGGCGGCAGCGCGGGCAGCCGAGCCGTGACGGCGTCGGCACGGGCGACGAGCGGAGCCGCGGCGAGAGCAAAGGCGGCGGCGAGCGCGGTGGCGACGAACTCGCGGCGCGAGGGCAACAGCGGGCCCGCGCCGGCCGACGAGTGCAGGGTCCGAACGAGCGGTGGCTCGACTGCGGGAGACTCGCCGTGAAGCGGCATCGCCGCGACCTCGGCGTCAGGGGCGGGCGACGCGAGACCACGCAGCGCTTCGATCAGCTCCCCGGTCCGCGGCACGGCGCCGAGCGGGCCCGTGTGCTTCCAGGCCACCGTGCCCACGCTATCGATCACGAACAACGCCTGCCCGCCACGCACGCCGTACCGCGCGGCCACCGCGCCGGACGGGTCGAGGTCGGCGAGCAGCGGGATGCGCACCGATTCGCCGTCGAACGCCAGCTGGCACCACATCCCATCCGAGGAGATGCCGAGTAGCTCGGCGTTCACACCAGGCACCTGTCGCACCAGCCAGTTGAAGTGCGCGAGCTGGTCGGCGCGCGACGGATCCCAATCGTTGGAATAGAAGGCGAGGATCACTGGCTGGCCGCGCAGCTCGGTGAGCGTGACGCGTCGCCCCCCGGTGTCGCACAGCTCGAAGTCGGGCGCCGGCATTCCAACGTCGATCGCCAGAGGGCTCGACGCCGATGGTTCAGTCACGTGCATGATTCCCCCGGATGTACTCGCGTGCCGATGGCGCCGGCTGCGATGCAAGTACGGAACCGGGGGGGAAGCAGTTAGAAATCAGTGGTGAGCGGTGGCTGTGGGTGAGGGCGGGTTGCGGTAATGCACCACCCACCACACACCACCTACCGCCGCCGTCCCGCTACTGCCCCGCCACGATCGTGTACGTGACCGTCCGCGTCTCGCCGCGGCTCGGCACGCCGCGATCGGCGGTGAGCGCGTAGGTCATCGGCAGCGTGGACGACGTGGAGGCGGGGATCCCGCTCAGCACGTCCGTGGCCTCGGTGCCGAGGCGCGTCGCGCCGTGGCCGGTCGCGCCCATCGGCGCGGCAAGCGCGACCGAGAGGGCAACACCCTCCGGCAGAGGACGGTCGAGCGAGGCGGCGATCTTCTGATTGTCTTCGTTCGTCGCGATGGCGTAGCTCGCGCTCGCGATGCTGGCGGCCGTCGATCGCGTGGAGAGGGGAGCGGCCGGCGCCTCGGCCTCCGCATGCCTGACCGTGACCACGCGGATGATGATCCGCTGCGAATGGCCCGACTGGGCCCTTGCCCCTGACGCCAGCAGCAGCACTCCCGCGACCACGCCCAGCACCGAACGGAAGATTCGCATCGCTCTGCCTCACCGGGGTGTTCGCCGTGAGCGACGGTCGCTCTGGATCGGCTACACTACCAAGTGTCGGCAGACGCGACAGCTGTGCCATTCGGAGGGCACCAAGTAGGACAAAGTGCGACTTGACCCCCTGTGCGCGGGGGGAGCGAGAGGACGCAACCCATTGATACCGCGAGCGTTCGGGCGACGCGGAGCCCGGGCCCGCCGGTCGAATGGATGGCCCGGGGAGGCGTCGGCCTGGGGGGAAGAACGGGCGCCCTCCTCAGGGCGTTTCCTTCACCTCGTCGATTCCGTCGCCCGATACGATGCGCACCCGGCGCCGGCGCGGCACGAGGCGGAAGGCCACGCGCTCGGCGCCGCCGCGCTCCAGCACGAGCGGGATCCGCTCCACCTCCCACTGCGTCTGGGCCGGCAGCTCGCCCATCACGATCACCGTCCAGGCACCGCTCGACACGTCGCTGAACTCGAACTCACCGCGGGCGTCGCTGGTGCGGTAGATCGTGTCGCGCGCGCCGGCGAGGGCGACGCTCACTCCTTCCAGCGGTCCGCCGTCCACGATGGAGTCGGGCTGCACGCCAAGGCCCGTGCGCGCGACGATCTTCTGCCGTACCGTGCCGCGCACCGCGCCCGCCGGCTCCACCGCCACCCGGAAGCTCGCCGCCTCACGCCGCGCGCTGTCGATCTGGACGGTGGGGTCGCCGGTGAAGATCGTGTTGCCGCTCGCCTGCTGAGCGAGCGACAGACGGTACGCCCCCGCCGGGAGGCCGGCGAACGCCACCTGGCCCTCGCCATCGGTGATGGCCGCCTGGGTGCCGAGCCGGACGAGCGTACCGGAGATGCCGCGGCCAGTCGCCTGGTCCACCACGCGCCCGCGAACGCGCCCGGCGGCGTGGGTACGGCCGATCGGCAGCTGCAGCGGCATGCTGTACTCCATGAAGGCCTGCTTGGGGCCGTCGGCCGCAGTCCGGAAATCCTGGCCGCCGATCCGCACGCGCATCGTCACGCTCGCACCTGTCGGCAGCTGATGCGTGACGCGCGCATCCATCTGCGCGTAGCCCACGCCCCCGCCGGTGCGGGTGTCGCTCCCACCCACCGAGACGATCGTCTTCGGCGCCATCTGCAGCTGCACGTCGTAGCCGAGGGTGTTCTGCCGGTCCGCGCCGCGCGAGATCGCGCTTCCCTGGCTCGTCTCGCCGTACAGCGAGACGATGTGCCGGCCGACGGCTGCACTGCCGCCGAGCGACAGGGCGCCGAACGGGTGCCGGGCGTCGCCGCTGCGATCGGTGGCCCGACCCACTTCGCCCGCGCCCCAGACCCGCGCGGAGCCGAGCTGCTGCTCGGCACGGGCCGTCACGCCCCGCTGCGACGCCTTGCCCGCGCCGAACAGGACGTCAGAGTAGCGCGAGCGCGCCGCGTACGTCAGCGAGAGGCGGCTATCGTACAGCACTTCCATCGTGGCGTTGCGCTGTCGCGACTCGAGATCGGTGCCGCGGCCGCCCGCGGTGCGGTACTCGTTGGCGGCAGCCAGCAGCTGCACGCGGTTCCACGACTGCGTGTTGAGGCTGAGGAACTGCGACGTCGCGCCGCGCATCACGCCGGCAAAGGTCGGCTCCGCGGTGAGGTAGCCAAGCTCCAGGTGCACGACGTCGCCTCCGCTCACGCGCGCCGAGCTGGCGACGCCGTGTCCCGGGACGCCTCGGCTGTCGGCGTACTCGAGCTCCACGGCCAGGTCACCGAGCGGGTGGAGGGTGGTGTTCGCGCTGAGGATCTGCGCGTCGAGCGGTCCGCCCTGGCGGCGCACCGCGCCGAAGCCCAGGCGCTGGGCGCCGATGTCCTCTCCGCCGCCGAAGTGAATGGCCGCCCCGCTCTCGCTGCTCGGCTCCGGCGCGAGACGGAAGCGCTGTGTGAAGCCGGCGACTCCGACGTTGTGACGGTTCAACTTCAGGCCGGCGCCGAAGCCGCGCTGCCCGATTCCAGTGAGCGGCGAGCGATTGAAGAAGGCGTCGCCGATCTGGGCCTGGTAGCTGTTGCCGCGCAGACCGACGCGGTACTCCTCCTGGTCGCCGAACGGCGTGCTCACGCTCGCGCGACCGCGCATCACGAACTCCAGCTGATCGCTGTGACCGTCGCGGAGCTGTCCCCCGCCGATCAACTCGAAGGGCGAGACGCCGGTGGCGGCATCGGAGGCGCGGAGGCGCAGCGTGCTCGCCACCCGGAGCAGCGGCACCGACGCGTCGGCCCGCTGAACGATGGTGACCTGCATCGAGGCGGCGGCGGTCGCCGCGCTGTCGGCTACGTCGGTGGCTCGAAGCTGCACTGCGTCGTCGAACGATTCCTGGCTGGCGAGCGTGGTGACGACGGCGACGCGCACGACGCGCGACTCGCCAGCGGCGAGGGCGATCGAGTCGGGTGCCGTGGTCCGACCACCGAGCGAGCTGCGCGACGTCAGGCGGAAGGTGGCCGCGACGTTGCCGAGGTTGCGCACGAGCACCGCGCCCCGGTAGGTGGCACCCGAGATGGCATAGATGGGGCGCTCGGTCACGAGGAGCGCCACGGCGTGACGCGGCGGTACCGTGACGACGAGGGAATCACGCATCAGCGTGCGTCCCGCAGAGTCGTTGGCGCGAAGCAGCACCGTGTAGTCGCCGGCCGGCGTGCGAGCGGGCAGCCGCAGGCTGACGAGCCAGGTGTCGCCCTCGTGCGGCCCGAGGGTGAACGGAACGCCGCCGAGCAGGGTGGACCACTCGGCAGGCGCCGTGATATGCGGCAGCACGGTGAGGGCCGACGTCGACAGGTTGGCGACGCGGATCGTCGTGGTGATCGACGTGCCGGCCGCGCCGGTGACGCGAGCCGGATGGGTCGTGGCGAGGGCGCCGGCCGTATCGGGTACCGCGGCGCTCTGCGCGTCGGCAGATGCGGCCGCGACGAGCATCATGGAGCCGACGACGGCCGCCGCGAGCGCGGCACGAGGAGGGATGCGCACAAGGCTCACCTAGAAGGTGAGCTTGTACTGCGCGGCGAAGACTGTCTCGTCGCCAGTGTCGGCGAACACCACGGCTTTGTACGTGCCGGCAGGGAGGCCGGGAAAGGCGAAGTGCTGCTTGAGCGAGCTACCGGGATAGAGCAGGCCGCGCTGCTGTTCCTTGCGGACACGCAGCGTGCCGGTGGAGTCGTAGAGCTCCACCCAGAGGTTGGGACGGTAGGCCCGCTCGCCGGCGTTCTCCACCGCGACGTCGAGCACGTGCGCGCCGGTGGAGTCAACGGCGAACGCCTGCCTCGCGAGGCG
>JBBQYZ010000158.1:0-6723 GCA_038208205.1 Gemmatimonadales bacterium
CCCAGGAGACGAGCATCGCGGCAACCGCCGCGTCGACGGCGTTGCCGCCTTCGCGCAGGACGCGCGCGCCGGCCTCGGCCGTCAGCGGATGACCGGCGGCGACGATCCCGAGCGGAGCTGCGGCATTCACGGCGACGAGGCTAGTGGGTCGTCCGTGCGCCGGCCGCTCGCGCACGCAGAACGGCCGGCGCCTGGGTGGCGCCGGCCGATTCCGAACTGCGGGTGGGTGACCGCCGGCTGCTAGATGGTTCATCCCGCGGCCGGGGTCGTCAGATGTGCGTGTATCGCGATTTGGCCCCACCCACCCCGTCGCGGGCGGAAGGTGGACAGTGCCAGCGGCACGGCCGCCTTCGGCACGTGGCGCTCCTGCGCCGCGAGACGCGTACAGATGGCGGTACCGGTCGTGGAATCAACCATCTAACGGTGGTTGGGGCCGTCGTCGGCGCCGTGGCGGGCGTGGTGGCGGGTGCGGTGCTTGGCGAGAGCCTTGACGTGATGGGCGCCGCGGACGTCGTCGCCGTTGTGGCGGACGTGGCCGGCGGGATCATCGGCGCCCTGGCGGGCCTGGGCGAGTCCGGGAGCGGCGAGGGTGGCGGCGCGAGCCGCTCAGAGCCACCCCCGCTCCTCGGCGATACGTAGCGCCTCGATGCGCGAATGTGCCCCGAGCTTGCCCATGATCGTCGACAGGTGGTTGCGCGTCGTGCCCTTGGAGAGGTGCAGCGCAGCCGCAACCTGAGCCACCGTCGCGTGCTCCCGCGCGGCCACGAGGACCTCCTGCTCGCGCTCGGTCAGCGGGCTCGGCCCAGCTCGGCGATCGGGGCGTCCTTGAGCATGAAGCCTGCCGCGCCGCCCTCCATCGCGCGGCGCAGATAGCCGGGGCGGCCGAACGTCGTGAGGATGAGGATCCTGCAGCCCGGCCGCTGGTCGGCGAGGCGACCGAGCACCTCGAGGCCGCCGACGCCGGGCATCTCGATGTCGAGCAGCGCCACGTCGGGCTCGGACGTCTGCGCCGCCGCGAGCACCTCGTCGCCGCGGCCGACCTGCGCGACGACCTCGAGGTCGTCCTCGAGGTCGAGCAGGCCGGTGATCGCCTCGCGCACCAACGCCTGGTCCTCGGCGATCAGGATCCGGATCACGGCGCGAGCGATCGCGGCACCGTCACGCAGAGCCGGAAGCCGCCCTCGGCAACCGGGCCGGCCTCGACGCTGCCGGCGACGCTCGCGGCGCGCTCGCGCAGCCCGGCAAGGCCGTTGCCGGTGCCGTTGCCGTTGCCGTCGGACGCGTGCGCGTCGCCGTCGTCGACGACCTCGGCACTGACGTCCGCCGGGCCCGGGCGGACAGCGATGCGACAGCTGCGCGCGCCGCTGTGGCGCACGATGTTCGTCGTGCCCTCGCGGACGGCCCAGGCGAGGACGGCCTCGACGTCTGCGGGCAGATCGACGTCGGCCGCCTCCAGCCGCGCCTCGATACCGGCCGCCTCGAGCGCAATGCGCGCGCCCTCGAGCTCGCTGGAGAGCGTCGGCCGGCGGTAGCCGCTGACGGCGTCGCGGACCTCGCCGAGCGCCTCACGGGCGACGGTCTTGACGTCGGCGACGTGCGCGGCGGCGCGTGCCGGATCGCGCTCGAGCAGCCGCTCGGCGAGCTCGGCCTTGACGGCGATGACCGACAGGCTGTGGCCGAGCAGGTCGTGCAGGTCGCGCGCGAAGCGCGCGCGCTCCTCGAACGTGACGCCACGGACGGCATCCACATCGCCGTAGCGCTTGTGGACATCTCGAACCTCGATTGCGGGCATGCATGCAAGGTAGGCATCGCGGCGCGAGGGCGTAAGTGGCACCCGGCCTGACTTTCGCATGACATGTGTCATGCACGGGCGGGGGATTGGCGGCACCCGCTGGGGGCCCGGCGATCCGGGTGGGGCGCGGATCGAGACGAGAGCCTTCGTGGTCGGTCGACTAGGGTCGGCGCTCGTGATCGGGGAGCGGATCGAGGAGTTCCGCGTCGAGGGCGACCTGTTGACGGACGTCGGCGGGACCATCCGCACGTGCGTCCTGTCGACGCCGGCAATGATCGGCAAGATGGAGCGCTGCGCGGCGATGCTCGCGCTCGAGCACCTGCCGGCCGGCCGTGCGACCGTCGGCTTCGAGGTCCACGTCAAGCACGTCGCGGCGGCAGTCGAAGGAGCCGAGTGCAGCGTGCGCGCGACACTGCGCGAGATCATCGACGAGCGCAAGCTGCGCTTCGACGTCGAGGTGCGCGAGGGCCAGCGCGTCATCGGCGTCGGCACGCACGAACGCCGTGCCGTTCAGCGGGCCGGGTGAGCGGGCGCGGCGCGGCGCGGCCGCGCTGGTTCTCTGAGCGACAGCACCATGCGAGAGCACTTTCGGGATCGCTCTTGGACGCTTGAAATCACGCGGTAGCGCAAGTCCGCAGACCCGGCTCAGCTTCACGGGACGCTGCGATGCGGGTACGAGCGCCGGCCGTGGCCGGCGGCGCTTTCGGCTGACAGCGCCGCCTGGCGCTCGCGCGTTCTCGGCCGACGTATCGTCTGTGCTGACGGTGGTGGATCGACGAGGTCGCGCGCGCTCTTTCGACCCCTTGACAGGAGGGCTCTCGGACGCTCGACAGAAGGGCTAGGCTCGTGCCGGAACTGTCCGACACTGGCGTTATCAGCCGGAGAGGCGGGTGGGTATGGACCCGAGCAAGATCATGCAGGTGGGGATGGGGTTCTTCGCGTCGAAGACCATCCTCAGCGCGGTGGAGCTCGGGGTGTTCTCCGAGCTGGCGGCCGGCCCGGCGACGGCCGATGAGATCGGCGAGCGGCTGGGCATCGCGCCGCGAGGGCGCTTTGACTTCCTCGATGGTCTCGTGGCCCTCGGGTTCCTTGAGCGGGAGGGAGACGGTGCTCCAGGCCGGTACAGCAACGCCGCCGACGCGGACCTTTTTCTCGACAAGGCGAAGCCGACCTATATCGGCGGCATCCTTGAGATGGCCAACGCGCGTCTGTATCCGTTCTGGTCCGATCTGACCGAGGCACTGCGCACGGGAGACCCGCAGAACGAGGTCAAGCTCACCGGCAAGCCGATGTTCGACGAGCTCTATGCCGACCCCGATCGGCTCGAGCAGTTCATGCACGCGATGGCCGGAATCAGCGCCGGGAACTTCCATGCCCTCGCAGAGAGGTTCGACTTCAGTCGCCACGCCACGCTGAGCGACGTCGGCGGCGCCACGGGCCAGCTGTCTATGATCGTCGCCCAGCACCACCCGCACATGCGCTGCACGACCTGCGACCTGCCGGTCGTGCGCCCGATCGCCGAACGCACGATCGCAGCCGCCGGGATGGAGGACCGCGTGAGCGCCGCCGAGCTGGACTTCCTCACCGGGCCGATCCCGCCCGCGGACGTCGTGACGATGGGACTGATCCTTCACGACTGGAACCTGGAGCGAAAGCAGCACCTCGTACGCGCGGCCTACGACGCCCTGCCCGACGGCGGCGCGTTCATCGTGATCGAGAACCTCATCGACGACGCCCGGCGTGAGAACGTCTTCGGTCTGATGATGTCGCTGAACATGCTCATCGAGTTCGGCGACGCGTTCGACTACACGGGCGCGGACTTCGCCGGATGGTGCCGCGAGGCAGGCTTCCGCGAGGTCGAGGTCATGCCGCTCGCCGGCCCCGCAAGCGCGGGCATCGCCTACAAGTAGGCCAGACAGTCACGCGTCGATCTCAACGCAGGCAGTCACGGCAGGAAAGGCGGCGTGCCGTCCGCGCCGAGCAACGGTGCCGCGGACGTTCAATGTGACGTTCCCCGGGCATGCTCGAACCTACCGGCGTACGTATGCGCGCGATACCAGCGCATGAACCCAGCCGTCCGCGTTGGTCAAACGAAGCCGAGCGTGACTGGAGCAGCTCGCGCTCCGCGCGACATGCGAGCGTCTGCTCTGCGCGCTCTCCGGCACGCGAAAGCGCCTGTCTGGGGCCGTCGCCGGGTGCCATGCTGCTCGCATGCAGGAGCAGCGGTCGGTCGGTCATCGGGGCGCGTCGTTGGTGTGGTGGGGTGGTGTGACGAGCGCATTGAGATCGATGAGCAGTTCGCGCAGCTCGGCGAATCGCATGGGGCCGAGTTGTCGTTGCCACTGACTCTCAACGTCTGTGACGATCTCGCGGATCGCCTTGACGGCGCGATGGCCGCGCCGGGTGAGGTGGATGCGCTTGGAGCGCTGATCGCCGGCGTCCTCGCGACGTTGCAGATATCCGCCGGCCTCCATCTGGCCGAGCAGATAATTGAGCGCCTGCTTGGTCATGCCGGTGCGGGCGGCGACGTCGGACGGCCGCACGTTGTGCGGGCCCGGGTACTGCATGACGTTGAGGTGCGCGGCGGTGAGGTCGGTGAAGCCGCGCTCGTGCAGGCCAGCGAGCATACGCTCGCGTACTGCCTGCCATGGAATGCGCAGGAGAGCGCCCATGAGCGGTGGAGCCGCGGCGCGGTCCGCCGGCGACTCCACTCGTAAAGGCATTTGACGATTGTTGCGCGCACGAGTACGGTCGTCAAGTTCCTTTACTCTTGGCTTCGGTAGGAGGTTCTCATGCAGTCCACGCACAGCACGACGATCATGGTGGGTGCCATGGGGATCCGTTTCCTCGTCGAGTCCGACGAGTCCAACGGCGCTGTCACGGTCTTTGAGTGCGCCGTCCCCGCGAACACGCGGATGCCCGCGCCCCACAGCCACGACGCCTTTGAGGAAACCATCTACGGGCTTGAGGGAGTGGCGACCTGGACTGTCGACGGCGATGTGATCGAAATCGGCGCCGGCGACGCCGTCTGCATCCCGCGCGCCATCGTTCACGGCTTCACCAACGGCGGCAGCGTCGACGCCAAGTTCCTCGCGATCGCCACCCCGGGTGTCTTCGGTCCCGCCTACTTCCGCGAGATAGCCGACGTCCTGTCGAGCGGCGGTCCGCCGGACCTCGGCGCCCTCGGCGAAGTGATGCGCTGTCACGGCCTGACGCCGGCCGCGCCCACAGGGGCCTAAGCGGCCACCAATCCACACGCCGGCGCAAAACCCGACCCCCGACGAGGCGGAGTGCCCTTTCCACACCACCCAGCACGACCCTGACGCCCTCGCCGGAGTGCTGCTTCTGGGACGAACGCGGGCGTAGATCGGCGCTGTCGGATTGCGCGACGAGCAGAAGCGCTGACGATGCAGCACTGGGTCGTGCGGCGAGCCCCGTGCCTATCAGCGTAGGAGCGCTCGTCGACGACGCGTGCAAGCACCGCCTCACGTTGATCGGGTGGCAGGTCCCGGATGATCGCGTCGGCATCGAGGTCGCCACCGAGATCGGCCAGCTCTTCGACGCGATCGAGGTCGGCATCCGTCAGCTCGCGCGGCGCGATTCCCAGTCGCCTGCGAGCGCGATCCTCCACCTGCCCGCGCCGGATGCCGTCGACGAGCTTTGACGACGCGATCGATAGCAGCCATGCGCGCGCCGGTCCACGTCGCTCGTCAAAATGGTCGCGCCGTTCAAGTGCGACCGCGAACGCTTCCGCGGTCAGATCAGCGGCGAGCTCAGGGCGACGCGGGGCTCAGCGTGTACGCAAGGACCAGCCGGACATGACGGCGATAGAACACGCTGAATGCCTCAGGCTCACATCCGGTCGCCGCGAGCAACTCCGCGTCGCTGCGCTGGTCGTCAACCGCCACACCACGTATACGAGCAGCACCTTCGGGTTGTGACAACGGCCATGCTGTTCATCGCTTGGCATCACCGTGTCCGTGGCTCCGCCGCCCACCGATCTGAGTCCGTGTATTTCGGGCTGCGCGAGGAGGAAGTCAACGAGCAGAGGTCAACGGATCTGTCGCTCCTTGGACCTGCACTGCTGGCGTTGTGCGTCGGGGCGGCGCTGGCGGCGGCCATATCCGTTTTTGTCGTCATCGATGTCGTCGGTGAGGACGGTGCGCGCGTCGCCGCCGCAACCATGCTGGGTGTGGTGATCTGGACGGTCGTGTGCTAGAGCGCCGGCGGGCGCGGGCAGCTACCTCGGGGTGAGCTGCCGGCGGCGCCGGCCGACAGCGTCTGGGACTCATCGCACCGTGGGTTTCGGGGCCGCCTGGCCGATGCGCTGCTCGTCGGCGCGGCCCTCGCCTGCGTCGCGTGGCTTGCGGATCGCTTGGGCCTGGACGGCGTATTGGTGCCAGCGCAACCGGCTGGCATTGCCGTCGCGGCGGGTCTCGGCGCATGGCGCGTGCGTCGTTGGGAACGCCGCCATCACGCCCGCGTTGCTGTCCGCATCGACAAGGGCGAGCGACAGCTTCTCGCCGTCCCCGACGCTCCCGCGTGCTCTCGCTGCTCGACGGAAGCGCCCGGCGCGGCAGGCTGAGCACGAGAGCTCAAGTGCCCCCGGGCTCCCTCGGGGCCCAGTGCCGCAAAGGACGAGCTCGAGCACGCCGGTCAGAGCCTGGGATCGCGTTCCTCGCGCCATGAAAAACGTCGTCTCGGACGTGGACGGGTTGTCCGGCTGTCCGCTTGCAGACGTAGCGTTCGAGATCGTGGCCAAGAAGTACCGTGAGATCCGGTCGGCTCTAAGCGCCGCCGGCTGGGAGGTTGTTCGTCAGCGCGGATCTCACGAGGTCTGGGCCAAGCCGGGCGAGAACGCTCGTATCGTGGTAGCGGGAAAGGACAGCGATACCGTCCCGGTTGGGACGCTGTCTAGCATTCGCAGGGCA
>JBBQYZ010000159.1:0-6713 GCA_038208205.1 Gemmatimonadales bacterium
GCCTCTCGTCCCTCGGCGGCGATCGCGAGCACACAGCCGCCACCCGATGCGCCGAGCGCCTTCATGCCGAGCGCGCCCACGGCGGCGGCGGCGTGCGCGATTGCGTCGATGCGCGGGGTCGTGATGCTGGGGTGCAGTGCGCGCTGGTGCGTCCAGTGCTCGCCGACGAGCGCACCGAGCGCGTCGACGTCGCCGGCTCGCAGCGCCGCCGCCATCTGGCCGGCAAGTGCCTTCATCCGGCCGAGCGCACCGCAGACCCGTGGGTCGCGCGCGCGGCATGCGTCGACGACGGTGGTGATGGTGCGCGTGGAGACCCGCGACTCGCCGGTGTAGACGAGGATGCAACGTCGCGCGACCGCGTCGGCGGCGCCGGGGGGCAGCGTCAACCGCTCGACGCCGACGCACCCCTCGAAGGTGAGCAGCAGCGCGCCACCATATGCCGCGGCGTAGTGATCCTGAAATCCGCCCGCGACGCCAAGCTCCTCGACCTCGGTGGTCCTGCTCCACTCGGCGAGGCTGGAACAGTCCAGCGGCGTACCCGCCAGCTCGGCAAGACCACCAGCGACCGCGACGCCTGCGGCCGACGAGCCGCCGAGGCCTGCACCGAGGGGGAAATCACTGGCGACGCTGGCACGCGCATGAGCCAGGCCGGCGCGTCGCACCGCGGCGCGGACGAGCGCATCGTCACCTGGGTTGGCGTCGACGGAGTGCGTGCCGACGCTCGACCCCAGGGCAACGGTGGCGGTCGCGTAGCGCGTGATGGCGATGTTGCACACCGCGCCGCCCTCGTCGGTGGCGAAGGGGGGAACGTCGGTCCAGCCACCGCCGAAGTCGAGCCGGGTCGGCGCGCGAGTGACGATGGCTCGGTGCACCGCCGCGCTACTGCCAGCCGCCAGCGGTTGCGCAGGCGGCGAGCAACGATGTGCCACCTGCGTGGAGGCGTCGTGCGGTGGCGCGCCGCACGATGCTACCGCTTCTTCTTGGCCGGCGTCTTTGTCGGCTTGCTCGCCGGCTTCGGGGCGGATTTGGCGCCCGCCTTGGCCGAGCCCGGCGACTTGCCGGCGGGCTTGCTCGCGGCTCCCTTGGTCGGCGGCTTGCCCGCGGTCTTCGCCGGTGCCTTTGCCACAAGCTTGGAAGGCGTAGCAGCTTTCGCGGCTGACTTGGCAGGCGCAGCAGCCTTGATGGGGGCAGCGGGCTTCGCCGGCGCTGCAACTGGAGCGGGCGGCGCGACGGGCGCCGGCGCCGGTGTGGGCGGCTTGACGACGGGACGTGGGCCGCCGGTACGAAGCGAGAACGCGCCTGGACGCTGCGGCGGGGCGATCGCCGCCGCCGCCGCGGCGGCGGCATCACGGGCGACCTTGTCGATCGCCGCTTTTTCCGCTGCGACCTTGGAGGCCGTGGGGCGCGACTTCTCGCTCGCCGGCTTCTTCGAGTGGGCGTCTTCCGCTTCCCGGATCAGCTTGTCGGCCTCTTCCTGGGTCATCTGGCCGCGACGCACCATGTACTGAACGAGATCCCGGGCGCTCTCGATCGCGAAGCCTGCGAGGCCGGCGGCGGCGCTGATCACGTCCTTCATCGCCGACGAGACCTTGCTGCCGGCCTCCTGGCTGATGAGCTGTGCGCGCTCCGCCATCTCGGCGACCGTATCGCGCATGTCGGCGCCGCGATGGCCTGGTCCGCGTCGTGGAGCGGGCGCGGCGGGAGCTGCCGGTGCCTCGTCGGTCTGGTCGTTTTCCACCATGTGCCCGGTCCGTTCCCATGCTCGGGGGAAGGTTCCCCGTTTCATTGAGGGCATTGCGCCCACGCCTGACATGGCGCGTCGTTGCCCGGATTATCGAGGCCAAGTATATGATTTTTCTACAGCTACGCAAGGTTCGCTGATACGCCGCGCGAGGCACCGATCGCCTCTCGTACCGTCATTCCATAATATGGAAGGGAATCCTTGACAGCATCGACGTCAGTTCTCCAACACCACAGCGGCAGCCAATGCTCACCGGAACTAGAATCCTCGATCTGAGCCGCGTGCTCGCCGGTCCCCTCTGCACGATGATGCTCGGCGATCTGGGAGCCGACGTCCTCAAGGTCGAACGCCCGGGGGCCGGTGACGAAACGCGTGGATGGGGGCCCCCGTTCAATGAAAGGGGGGAGAGCGCCTATTACCTCAGCGTGAACCGGAACAAGCTCGGCCTCGCCGCCGACCTTGGCGCTCCAGCAGACGTCCAGATCCTGCACGAGCTCATCAGCAAGGCCGACGTGGTCGTCGAGAACTTCCGTCCCGGCACGCTCGAGCGGTGCGGACTCGAATATCGCGCGCTGCGCACCGCGAACCCGGGTCTGGTTTGGTGCTCCATCAGCGGCTTCGGCGCGGGCTCGAGTCGTCCCGGTTACGATTTCGTCGTGCAGGCGGAGAGCGGCTGGATGTCCGTCACCGGGGAGCCGGGGCGCGCGCCGATGAAACACGGGATTGCCCTGGCCGACGTGCTGGCGGGAAAGGACGCCTCGATCGCCATTCTGGCCGCCCTCGTGGCACGTCACCGAACCGGCGAAGGTCGACGTGTCGACGTGTCGCTCGAGGGGAGTGCCGAGGCGGCGCTGATCAACGTCGCCCAGAACGCGCTCGTCTCGGGAGCCCCGGCCGGGCGCTGGGGGAACGCGCACGCGAACCTCGTCCCATACCAGCTGTTCGACGCCGCGGACCGCGCGCTGGTGATCGCGGTGGGAAACGATGGGCAGTGGCTCGCGTGCGCGCGAGCGCTGGAGCTCGACGCTCTGGCAGATGACCCGGCACTGCGCTCGAATGCCGGCCGGATCGGCGAGCGTGAGCGGATCGTGCGCGACATCTCGGCACGCGTGGCGTCGGCGTCGGCTGCCGTCTGGACCGCGCGGCTCGACGGTGCGGGAGTTCCGTGCGGTGTCGTGCGGACCGTCCTCGAAGTGCTGCAGGGGAGTGGCGGGTCGGCCCTGACCGGAATGCCGCCGAGCGTCGCTGGTTCGGTGCGCCGACCGCCGCCAGGGCTCGGTCAGCATTCGGCGCTGGTCCGGACGCACGGTTGGCGTGCGTTCGATTACCCGGAGGACGGCCGTTCGCCCCGGTGACGAACGCCCGTTACGGCGCGGCGCGACGACTCGTCTCTGGAACGTGGCTACCAGCGAAGCAGCACCCGGAGGGACGACTACCCTGTCCCGCGCGCGGAATGTGCGTTACTCTACCGTCGTGAGGACGACGGAGACCGAACCGACCGTTGATCAGGACGACTCCGATCAACGAATCATCCAACGTGTGCTCGCGGGCAACCGCGACGACTTTACCATGCTGATCACGCGGTACAGTGATCCGCTGTATCGACACGCGTTGTGCATGACTGGAAGCCCCGATGTCGCGGAAGACATCCTGCAGCTGTCGTTCATCAAGGCCTATCAACACCTCGCCGAAGTACGCGGGAGGTTCGACGCCTGGGTGTTCAGGATCGTCGCGAACGGCTGCAAGGATTGGCTCAAGAACATTCGTCGCTCCCATCTCAGCTACGACGAGGACGATCAGCCCTCGGGCTTCGCGACTCCGGAGGAAGAGCTCGACCGGACGGAGCTACGCAGCGACCTGGACGTCGCCCTCGCCTCGTTGCCCGCGTCGCTGCGGGAGGCGTTCGTGATGAAGCACGTTGAAGGGCGCTCGTATGAGGAGATGGCAGACCTGCTGGGTACAACGGTCGGGGCGCTGAAGATGCGCGTGCACCGTGCGCGCGAGGCGCTCCAGGCCTTACTCGAGGAGAAATACGCCTAATGCTCGACGACCTCCATTCCGACAGCCTCGGCGAAGGCCCCAAACGGGAGCGATCCAGGCAGCCCGAGCGTCCGCTCGCCGACCGTGAGGTGCCGCTCGGTCAACCCACCACTGCGATCGCCGACGGCGTGCATGCCTGGCTCGACGGCGACGCACCGGAGAGCAGTGTCCGCCGCGCGGAGTGGTCGCGCGACGTCGAGTTCTGGAAACGGCTCGACGAGGACCTCGCCGCTCGGCGTCGCATGCGCACCCCCGCGCACCTGCAGGCGCAGATCATGGCCGCCCTGCCGATGCAGACGCCGCAGCTCGAAGCACCCTGGTACCGTCGTGAGATCGTGCTGACCACATCGACCGCATTCGTGGCTGCGGCGACCCTGGTCGTGGCGGCAGCCGCAGCGACCGTCCTGGTCCTTCGCCTGCCGCACTAGCTACGCGACACCGCATGTGCAACGGCCGACCCGGCGACGGGTCGGCCGTTTCGTTGGCGTACCACGGAGGAACGCGGAGTCATCGAACTCCGTTCTCCACACATGAGCGATCACTTCCTTCGCACGACGCTGCGGCTACCCGTCCCACGCTGCCGCGCGTTCGCGTTCTTCGCGCAGGCGGAGAACCTGGGACGCATCACCCCGCCCGAGATCGCCTTCAAGATCCGGACGCCGCTGCCGATCACGATTCGCGAAGGAACGGTGATCGACTACACCATCGGCCTCCATGGCATTCCGATGCGCTGGCGCACGCGCATCGCGCGGTGGGTGCCGGATGTCGAGTTCGTCGATGAGCAGTTGAAGGGCCCGTATGCGCTCTGGGTGCACCGTCACAGCTTCCGCGACGACGGAGCGGGCGGCACGGTCATCAACGACGAGGTGCGGTATCGACTACCATTCGCTCCGCTCAGTGACGCCGCGCACCCGATCGTCCGCGCCCAGCTGCGGCGGATCTTCGCCTACCGCGGCGAAGCGGTGCGACGACTGCTCAATGTGCCCGCTCCGGCCGACCCGAGCGAGATGCCGCGATTCGAGTGATGGGGCAAAGGGACGGCAGCGTGCTCCATGCACAGGGTGGAACGCTCGCGAACGACGTGCGCCAGAAACGCGGTCGTGTCGCGAAGTCCTGCAGCAGCCGTGGGAGAGCAACCGGTACACGGCGATCATTCGCATCAGCGATCCGCGGGTGGGCGTCGGCCACGACGACGTCAACGTGAGGCGGCAGTAGCGCCGCGCTGCTGCTGGTCGCATCCGCCGGGCCTCGCTCTTGCCGAAGGGGGGGCAACCAATGGAGGCACCATGAGCACGACCGACACAACCGTCATCAAGGTGGACTCGGCCAACTCGCCGAAGGGAGCGAACGGTGAGAAGTATCTCGCGGCCGGCAAGAGCGTGGCGATGCGCATGTGGGAGAACGAGCAGCCGGCGGCGGCGAAGCCCGCATCACGCCGCGAGTACGAGACGATCGGCTATGTGTTGAAGGGCCGGGCGGAGCTTCACCTCGAAGGGCAGATGGTGCTCTTGCAGTCCGGCAGTTCCTGGGTCGTGCCCAAGGGTGCGGAGCACACATACAAGGTGCTCGAGGCGTTCTCGGCGGTGGAGGTGACGCATCCGCCCTACCTGGTGCACGGGCGGGAGTAGGCTGCCGCCGGGCTGAGTCGCGGTGGTGCGCTGGCGCCCTTCGTGCGGCCGGTGCCGCCCCGTCGAGCGAGCTGTGGCAACGCGCGGACCCCACGGTGGCGGGGGGACTGACCGCCATGCGGGCGCTGCTCGCGCTCGCCCAACCTCCCACCGCCGTGTTCTGCGCTGACCTCCCGGCTCAGCGACAGGCACGGTCGAAGGTCAGCTCCAGGGTCTCGCCAGGCGGTACGGCGTTCCAGCGGGCGAACAGCTCGTCGCGCTGCTGCCGCACCGCATCGATCTGCGCCTGCGTCAGTATCGGCGCAGGCAGACGCCCGGCGTGCTTGCTCGCCGCGACGAAGGTGGCGCCGTGCTCGTTGAACTCGTCGGCGTCCCAGCGGCTCATGCTGCGACGCTCGGCGTCGAAGAAGCCCACGATCAGCTCGACCTCGAGCGCTTCGGTCGGCACTGGCCCGCGCGGCCATGGCGCGGCGAAGTCGTCGAGCTCCCAGCCGTCGGCGATCAGCCCGTAGAACGCACGGCGATAGCCGAGCACCGTCTCGATCGCGAGGTGCGTGAGGTCGTGCGGTGGGAAGACGGTCCCCAAGCGGCCGTTCTGGCGCTGCCAGGTGACCGAGCCGTCGGCGCGCGTGCACGAGAGCGATGCGGCGCCGTCGGCGTGGTGCTTGATGCGGATCGTCAGGTCCGGTGCGCCACCGTGCTCGATCACCGGAGCATCATCGCCGACGTGACGATGAATGTCAGGAACAAACCCGCCACCGCGAGCGTGACGACGACGTGATACCAGGGACGCCGCACCACGGCGAGCGTCGCCACGAACATGGCCGCGACGGCGTTGCTCCAGACGCCGGTATCGCGGATCGAACCGGCTTGCAGCGCGCGGCGCACGGCGTCGAGCATGGGGTTGAGCGCCAGGATGCCGAAGAACCAGGCGCTGTTATCGTAGTAGTGCTGGCGCAGGTCGATCGCCCCTTCGCGCTCCCGCGGCGCGCGCGGCAGGACGAATGCGGCGGCGAGATACAGCGACATCGGGCTCAACATCACGAAGAGAAAGTAGAAGAAGTTCCACCGCGTCTGGTTGATCACCTCGCGCAGCGCGAAGAACGACCACCACCACTCGATCAGGCTGACGAAGATCAGCGCGAGCCAGGCCGACGAGAGCCAGTACCCCCGCACGCGCGCGCGTGCCTCGACGAGCTCGTGGCCGGCGATCATGAGGTGCGCCATCCCCATTCCGATCACGATCGAGATGAGGACGGAGAGGTGCTCGAACGGCGTCACGCCGAGGAACCGGCGCGACGCCA
>JBBQYZ010000160.1:0-6694 GCA_038208205.1 Gemmatimonadales bacterium
GGGGACCTGCCCGTGGCGGGCAAGCTGCACCGCGCCAGCGTGCGCACCGATGTGCGCCTCACGCGCGCGCTCCGAGTCACCAGCTTCTCGCTCGACGTCGACGCGGGCCTCGCCCCGGTCAGGGCGACGGGCACCGTGCTCGGCGATACCGTGCTGCTCCTGGCGGTTCGTGGCATGGCGGGTCAGCCGCCCGACACGCAGCGCATTCGTCTGACCGGGCCCGTGCTGCTCCCCACATTGATACCGCTGGCGATGGCGCTCGGCGAGACGCCGAAGGCCGGCCGCACGTACACCTTTCCGGTGTTCGACCCCATCAGCATGATGCCGAAGGTGGTGAAGATCGCGGTGGAAGCCGAGAGCGTGTTCGTGCTACAAGACAGCAGTGCGTTCGACCCGGCGACGCGGCGGTGGTTCGGACTGCGCGCCGACACGGTGCGTGCGTGGCGGCTCAGCGCCGGGCAGGCCTCGACGTCGGGGTTCAATGGATGGGTGGACCAGCAAGGACGGGTCGTGATCGCCGCCCAGGTGCTCGGTCTGACCCTCGAGCGCCGGCCGTATGAAGTGGCGTACGAGAACTGGAAGGCTGACGCCGCCAAGCTCGGCGGGAGGGTGACCGCCGACCGCGACATCTTCGAGACGACGGCCGTGAGCGCGAACAAGCGGCTGCACCACGACCTGCACGAGCTGCGCGCCACGCTCACCGGAGTGGACCTCGCCGACTTCGACGTCAAGGGGTATCGCCAGCACCTGGTGGGCGACACGCTGACCGTCACGCGCGAGGCGCCCGACGCGCTTCGCGCCGCGTATCGGCTGCCCAATGGCGCTCGGGCGACGATGATGGCGGTCTTTCTCGAGCCGGAACCGCTGCTCGAGTCGCGGAGCCCGGCGATCGTCGCCCTCGCGCAGCGGCTACGGGGGAGCGAGACGGATCCGGGGCGCGTGGCGGCGCGAATCAACCGCTGGGTGTACGACTCGGTGCGCAAGGAGATCACCGTTGGCCTGCCGAGCGCCCTCGCTACCCTTCGCGCCCGCGTCGGCGACTGCAACGAGCTCACGCAATTGTCCGTGGCACTCGCGCGCGCGGCCGGAGTGCCGGCGCGAGTGGCGGCGGGGCTCGCCTTTGTGGACGGCAAGTTTTACTACCACGCCTGGCCGGAAGTCTGGTTGGAGCGGTGGGTCGCGGTGGATCCGACGTTCGGGCAGTTCCCCGCCGACGCCTCACACCTCCGCTTCACCGTCGGCGGGCTCGGTCGCCAGTCGGAGCTGCTGCGCCTGATGGGCGCCCTCCAGATCGACGTTCTCTCCGCTCACTAGGCGTCCTCGCGGGCGCCCTTTCATAGCCCGCCATGATCAGCCTCCGCCGACTCACCAAGCGTTACGGGAGCTTCACCGCCGTGGACGCGATCGACCTCGAGGTTCCTCGCGGGGAGCTGTTCGGGTTTCTCGGTCCGAACGGCGCGGGCAAGACGACCACGCTGCGCATGATCGCCGGGATCCTGAAACCCACGGGCGGCGAGGTGTCGATCGCCGGTGTGGATCTGCAGCGTGATCCGATCGGTGCGAAGATGCGCCTGGGCTTCATCCCGGATCGCCCTTTCATCTACGAGAAGCTCACCGGCGCGGAGTTCCTGCGCTTCGTGGCCGGACTGTACGATCAGGATGGACCCGAGGTGGAGCATCGGGCACGTGAGCTGCTCGCACTGTTCGACCTCGAGGAGTGGCGGGACGAGCTGGTCGAGAGCTATAGCCATGGCATGCGGCAGAAGCTGATCATCTCGAGCGCCTTCGTGCACCGGCCCGAGGTGATCGTCGTGGACGAACCGATGGTGGGGCTCGACCCGAAAGCGGCGCGCATCCTGAAGGACCTGTTCCGCGAGTATACCCGTCGCGGCAACACCATCATGATGAGCACCCACACGCTCGAGGTGGCCGAAACGCTGTGCGACCGCGTTGCGATCATCGCGCGCGGGACGATCCGTGCGTGCGGGACGATGGAGGAGCTGCGTCTCAGCGCCGATGCAGGAGCCGACGGCCTCGAGCAGATCTTCCTCAAGCTCACTGGCGAGAATGCCGCGCGCGAGCTGGTCGAGGTGCTCGATGCCTGACACGGTGGCGGAACCTCCGCGCCCGAATCCGTCGCTCGGGTTGCTGCTCCGGCCGAAAAGGCTGACGGCGCGCACGCGAATCCTGGCGAACGAGCGGGGGCGCGCAGCGCGCTTCGGGTTGCTCGCCGTGATGGGCATCCTGTTCTGGGGGTTCATCTACGTCCTGCTGTACAAACTCCTCGTCTACTTTCGAGGCGTGCCGGACCTCGGTCCCTTTCTGGCCGGCAAGCTGCTCGGGCTCATCCTGGTCGGCTTCTTCTCGATCCTGCTGCTGTCGAACGTCATCACGGCGCTGTCCAGCTTCTTCCTGGCGCGCGACCTCGACCTCCTGGTCGCCGCGCCAGTCGACTGGCTCAGACTGTACGGGGCGAAGCTGCTCGAGACCGGCGTCAACTCGAGCTGGATGGTCGTGCTGATGGCGATCCCGATGTTCACGGCGTTCGGGGTGGCGTACCACGGCGGCCCGCTCTTTCCGCTGATCGTCGCGGTGGTGTTCGTGCCCTTCCTCGCCATTCCTGCCGTGATCGGCAGCGCGATCACCCTGGTGTTGGTGAACGTGTTCCCGGCGCGCCGCACGCGCGACATCCTGAGCGTGATCGCCGTGCTGGCGGGCGGTGGCATCGTCCTGCTGTTCCGGGTGGTGAGACCTGAGCGATTGGCGCGCCCCGAGGGATTCCGATCGCTCGTGGAGTTCGTCACGGTGCTTCGCACTCCCACGTCACCCTTCATGCCGAGCGAGTGGGTGCAGCGCGCGGTGCTCGGCTGGCTCAACTACCGACCCGACTGGATGTCGGTGTACCTGCTCTGGAGCACGGCGGCGGCGGTGTTCGTGCTGGGGGCCGTGCTTCACCGACAGCTCTATACGGTTGGGTTCAGCAAGGCGCAGGAGAGCTCGCAGCGGTTCGTGCGCAGCTCGAGCGCGCGGCGCCTCGGTGAGCGGCTGCTCTCGCCATTGGGGATTCTCAAGCGCGAGCTCGTGCTCAAGGAGCTGCGGCTCTTCTTCCGCGACACCACACAATGGTCGCAGCTCATCCTGCTGGCCGTGCTCGTGGTGGTGTACGTGTTCAACATCAAGTACCTGCCGCTGCGCGGCGAGGGCATCACGTTCTTCCTCGTCAACGTCGTACCGTTCCTGAACCTGGTGCTCGCCGGGTTCGTGCTCGCATCGATCGCCGCGCGCTTCATCTTCCCCAGCGTCAGCCTCGAAGGCCGCACCCTCTGGCTGCTCCGGTCCAGTCCAATGCCGGTGCGCGATCTGCTCTGGGCCAAGTATTGGGTGGGCACGACGCCGCTGCTGGTGCTCGCCCTGGGCATCGTGGGCGTGACCGATGCCCTGCTGCAGGTGAGCGACTTCATGTTCGCCGTCTCCGTGATGACGATCGCGCTGATGACGCTGGCGCTGTGCGGGATGGCGCTCGGCTTCGGCACCCTCTTCCCTCAGTTCGAGACCGAGAACGCGGCACAGATCCCGACGTCGTTCGGGGGCCTCGTGTTCATGATCGCGTCGGTGGGTCTGATCGGGGCGGTGGTGATACTCGAGGCGCGTCCCGTGTACGGCTACCTCTCGTCGCGATTCTACGGCACACCCTCATCCATGACGGAGATGGTGATCGGGTTCGGGGCCGCGGCAGCGCTCTGCGTGGCGGCGACGATCGTTCCGATCGGGATCGCCCGTCGACGGCTGGAGGCGGTGGAGCGGTGACTACGCCGCGAGCTGTCGCCCGCAGCTTCCGCAGAACGCCGCGCCCGTCTCGGTGACGGCCGCGCCGCACGACTCGCAGGCACCCGGGAGATAGTGGCCGCAGTTGGAGCAGTAGGCTGCATCCGGCTCGGGCCTGGGACCACAGTGCACGCAGCGCTTCAAGCGCGCGCGGACGGCACGGATCGCGTCCTCGGCCGCGTCCGCGAGATCGGTCCGCGCGCCCGCGCGCATCGCCACGAGCGCGCGCGTCGTGTAACGCGCCTTGAGCTCCGAGTAGTCGCCATCGGACAGCTTGCCGGTCACGCGGTCGAACTCGATCTCTCGCAACGCCACGACGGCCTCCTCCTCCGAGGCCCTGGCCCTCTCGCCCGCCGTGGCGACGCGACGGCGTGGAGTCGCGACGATCGCCACGAACAGCGGGTAGAGCACGAAGGCGAGCGCGCCCACGGCGAGCAGCGTGCCCACCAGCAGTGGAAGCATCAGTCGTCGCGCCGAACGGCGGCGGCGAGACGCGCGCTCTCGTCGCTGCTCGCACCCGGGAGCGCCGTCGCCGTTATGACAGGGTGGGACGCGGCCGAGCCGCGGCGCTGCATGCCGCGAAGCACGACCACCAGCGCTGCGGCACCGGCGCCAAGAGCGGCGAAGGGGACCAGGTAACCGGCGAGGTTGAACCCCTCGCGCCGCGGCGCCATCAGCGCCCGCTCGCCGTAGGTCTCCACGAAGGCGTCGAGGATCTCGCGCGCCGAATGGCCGCCCTCCACCAGCGCCATCACGTCGCGATGCATCGCCGGCGAGACCTCGCACGAGAAGTCGGTGGTGCGACAGGTGTAGACGTCCAAGGTGCAGCCGCACTGACAGCGCACGTCGTGCTCCAGGGCGTCCCGCTCGTCGGCGGTCATCGACGGAACGGCATCTCGCTTCGGCGGGCGACGGACTGTCCTCGCCGCACCCTGGTTCATGTCGAACAGGTTGGACGTGTTTCCCTGAACCGGACCCGCCCGGCCGGTATCCCCCTGCGCGCCCAGAAGCGGCGCGGCGAGCAGCCCCGCGCCGCTCACGGCAAGGCGCGCCAGAAAATCACGGCGCTGCATCAGCGAACCGCGGCCAGCTCGGCGCGTGGAGCGGGGTCCAAGGTCGCCACGTAGCCGCCGGCCGGACGACGCTCCGCCTGTGGCCACATGACGATCAGGCCGCCGAATGCCATCACCATGCCGCCGATCCAGACCCACACCACGAGCGGGTTGAAGCTGATGCGCAGCTCCGCCGTCTCGTCGCGCACTCCGGCGAGCACGATGTATAGATCCATCTTCGCCGACGTCCGGATCCCGACTTCCGTGCTCGGCTCGAACTGTGGCTGCTTGTTGCTGTCGAAGTGCTGCCGCTTCTCGCTCGTGACGATCCCCTGCCGCACACCGTCGCGAAACACCTCGAGCCCGACCGCCGTGACGAAGCGATTGAGCGTTTCCGAGGTCGACACGCCCTGGCTGACGAAGCGCCAGCGGTGGCCAAGGGGATCCACCAGCTCCGTCGTCTCGCCCGCCTTGAGCTGCACGTCGTGATCCTTCTTGAACGCCAGGCCGGCGAAGGCCGAGAAGAGGATGACGATTCCCGCGTGCACGATGTAGCCGCCATAGCGGCGCCGGTTGCGCGCGACCAGGCGCAGCGCCGCCACCGGGATGGACTCGTCGTGCATGTCGTGGCGAGCGCGGATCCCCTTGTAGAACTCCTGGACGATGGTACCGCTGACGAAGCCGGCGAGCGTGTACGCGACCAGCGCGTGAAGGTTGCGCATGCCGAGCACGGCGAGCAGCGCGCCCACGGTGAGGCCCGTGAGCACCGGCATCACGAACTGCCGCTTGAGGTTCGACGTGGACGCCCGGCGCCACGCGATGAGTGGGCCGACACCGGTGAGACCGAGCAGCAGGAGCCCGAGCGGGACGTTCACGGTGTTGAAGAAGGGCGGGCCCACGGTGATCTTCGTGCCGCGCACCCACTCGCTGAGGATCGGGAACAGCGTGCCCCACAGCACCGAGAAGGCAATCCCCACCAGCACGAGGTTGTTGTAGAGGAAGGCGGCCTCGCGGCTCACCATGCTCTCCAGCTCGGCCGTCGCCTGCAGGTCGTTGAGGCGGGTGGCGACGAAGTAGATGGTGGCCGCCGTGCTGAGGAAGAAGAAGGTCGCGAACCAGGTCCCGACCGGCGACTGCGCGAAGGAGTGCACGCTCTCGATCACGCCGCTGCGCGTGATGAAGGTGCCGAAGATGGCGAGGAGGAAGGTCGTGACGACGAGCACGACGTTCCACTTCCGCAGCATCCCTCGCTTCTCCTGGATCATGATGGAATGCAGGAAGGCGGTCCCCGTGAGCCAGGGGAGCAGGCTCGCGTTCTCGACCGGGTCCCACGCCCAGTAGCCACTCCAGCCGAGCTCCACGTAGGCCCACCACATGCCGAGGGTGATGCCGACGGTGAGGAAGAACCACGAGACGAGCGACCAGCGCCGGACGATGCCGAGCCACTCGGCGTCGAGCTTGCGCGTGACCAGTGCGGCAATCGCGAAGGCGAAGGGGATCGCCGTGGCGACGTACCCGAGATAGAGGTTGGGCGGATGGATCGCCATCCCCGGGTTCTGGAGCTGCGGATTCATGCCGCGCCCGTCGGCCGGCACGAAGCTCAGGCGGTCGTAGGGGTTCGCCTTGAAGCATGTAGTGGCGATGAAGAACAGGAGGATGGCGGCGAGCGTGCCGCACGCCCAGGGCGCGAGGTCGCGGGCCTTGTCGCGCGCCGACCAGATGGCGAGGCTCGCATAGACGGACAGGATGAGACACCAGAACAGCATCGACCCCGCCTGCCCGCCCCAGAAGGCGGAGAAGACGTAGATCTTGGGCAT
>JBBQYZ010000161.1:0-6678 GCA_038208205.1 Gemmatimonadales bacterium
CGGGACGACGACGAGCACGCTGCTGCGGCGATCACGGAAATGGTGGTGACGGCGAGCAGCCATCGACGTCGAGCCCAGGGTTCCGGTTGCATGATGGTTCCTCGGTTGTAGGTCCTCACTGACTGCGGAAGTGCGACGTGCGTTCTATGCTGCCTAAAAACCGGGGACTCGATCCACTGGCGCTAGTCCAGTTGTGGGGTCGCCTCGTACAAAAGCTATTGGTGAATTTTAGCCTGGCTAAATCGCCCCGCCAGGTGGCCGGTGCATTATTTGTCTTCCAGGCCGGCCGTCATCGGGTGTCGCTAACCCCCTGCCTACACCGCTCCGCGGTAAGCGTGAATGACAAACAGGCGCGAGCACCGGCCCGACCCTGCGCTCCCCTACATCTCCATGTCCATCGACGTCGGTGTCGCGACGAGCACCGCGGTGACCAGCAGGACGAGCACCGCCACGGCAACCTCGACCTTGGCCGAGCGGCGCAGGTGGAGCGTGGCATCGCCCGTCCCCAGCCGTGGCTTGACGAAGCGCCAGTTGTAGAACCCGGTGAGCGACACGATCCCGAGGATCGCCAGCTTCACGAGCAGCGTGATGCCGTACCGCGTGCCCCACAGGTTGGGCACGCGCCCCACGTGCAGCCACGCCGCGAACACGCCAGTCCCCGTGGCCAGTGCCGCGCTGGTCAGTGCCACTGGTGAGAATGCGTTGATCAGCTCGGCGGCCATGGCACCGCGCCGTGTCTCTGCGAGCTCGAGGACCGCGGGCAGGCCGGCGATCAAGACGAGCGCGAGTGACCCGAGCCAGCTGCTGGCCGCCATCACGTGAAATCCATCGGCCAAGACCGCGAGCGCCGTCAGCTTCGGCGCGGCCGACGCGTGGCCCGAGAACGCGGGGGCGAAGGCGAGCAGCACGACGCCCAGCGTCGCGAGAGGCCAGCCGACGCGCGACTTGGCGCGCGCCGTCGTGCGGTGTGCGCGATCCGCCAGATGGAAGCCGACCCCCGCCACGATCACTCCCGACAGTTGCAGCAGCCATCCCTTGCCCCACATCGTCTTCCCGATCATCTGGGCCGACAGGCCGACATCCCAGGCCCCGCCTGCGCCGTGCATCGCGTAGGATTGCGCGAACAGCCGCAGGAGTAACGTGAGCGCGAGTGCCCCCACGGCCAGGTGGCCGATGCGCGCGGCACGTCCTTCCGCGACGTCGAGCATCTGGGAGTCAGGCTCTTTTTTCCGCCGCAGAAATCCGAGTACGAACTGGCGGAATGCGACCGCCCCGATCACCAGCAGCAGGGCCACGAACTGCAGCCAGCGGACGACGACGTACGCCGGCGATTCGGCCCCGAACCCGTTGCCCTCGGGCATCGAGGCCGGATCGTGATGCATCGCCATGCCGCCGGCACCCGAGTCGGGCATCGGCAGCATGGGCGCGCCGGACCCGACTGCCGCGCCGGGCTGCCTCGCGTCCATCGCGCCCGGCGCGATCACGAACTCGAACTGGCCGCGGATGGGATGTCCGTCGTCTCCGGCGAGCTGCCACTGGACCGTGTAGATCCCAGCGGCGAGCGGGCCTGGAATGGCGGCCACCACGGTGCGCTTCGACTCGGCGGTGTAGGCCAGCGGGCCGAGGGGGATGGGTTTTCCGTCCGACCAGAACAGCTTGACGTTCGAGAACGTCAGGTCGGGCACCTCGCTGAACTCGAACCGCAGCTCGCGAGGCACGGTCCCGAGGTGAGCACCCGCCCCCGGCGACGAGCTCTTGAGCCGGCCATGCGCCAGCGCGACGCCCGGCGCGGCAAGCAGCACGAGCGTCGCGAGGGCAGCGCTGAAGCGTCGGCAGGCGTACCTCAGGGTTTCATCCCCGGCATTCCCTTCATTCCCTTCATGTCCATGCCCGGCATCGCCTTGGTGCGCTTCGTCTTGGCGGGTGCTGCGGTCGTGGTCTTCTTTTTCGCGCGTGCCTGTGTCTTGCTCTGCATCGGGGGCTTGCTCGATGCGCCCTGGCGCGGCGACGCGGTCATGGCGTGCGACTCGTGCGGCATCCCGGGCATGCCTTTCATGTCCATGCCTTGCTTGTCGTGCATGGCCGCCGGTTCCATCTTCATGTCGGTCATCATTCGGCGCATCGCGGTGTCGCCCATGACGCGCTCGCGGATCACCGGGTCGCGCATCATCTGCTCATGGAGCCGCATCATCGCCGTGTCGTGGCCAGACATCGCCATGCCGGACATCCCGCTCATGCCGGACATGCCGGACATGCCGCTCATCCCCGCCATCCCCGCATGGCCGGCCGGCATGGTTGCCGCTGCGCCATGCTGCATGCCCGCGTGCGCTCCGGTCGTCGAGTCGGCCATCTTCATGCCTGGCATGTTCCCGCCCGACATGTTCATCCCCGCCATGCCGCCCGCGGCCGCGGGTGTCGCGGCGCCGTGTGACATGCCGCTCATCCCCGCCATCCCTCCCATGCCTTTCATCGCGTCGAGCATGCTCGCGCCGCGGGCCAGCGTCGGTGTCTGCCACCCCGGAAGGATGTTCACCGCGGGCCCGCCCATGTTCTCGATCCCCATCATCTGCCCCATGCCGGCCCACTCGGCCACGGTCATCGGGAACGAGGTGGCATCGCGATAGCGACTGGCTCCCTCGAGGATCGCTGCGCGCTTCCGGTCATGGGGGACCTTGTCGTTCGCCAGGATATCCGACACCACGTCGTGCATGGCATGGAGGTTGTCGAAGATGATCGCCGCTTCCTGATAGCGCCCGGCGAACGTCGGCGCGATCGCTGCCGTCATCGGCATGACGCGCGGCATGTGCTCGGGCGCGTTCTCCAGCATCTGCCGAAAGCGCGTCACGGCCGCTGCGACGCCGGCCTGCCGCTCGTCCTGCGACTTGCCAGCCATCATCGGCTCATAGAGCCCCACCTGCAGCCAGTGGTAGCCCCAGATCAGCCCATTGAACTTGGGATACTTCTGTCGGAACGCCAGCGAGTACGGCTGCCCTTCCATCAGCTCCATGTTCTTGGGCGTGGAGCTGAAGGCGAGATCGGGCCGCGTCTTGTAGTATGCCACGAGCTCCGCGATCTTCGCGTCCTTCTGCGCCTGCGACATGTTCTCCGACGCGAGCACGTCGTAGATCTGCCGGTGGAGCAGATGCGCCCAGTCGAACATCATCTTCGCCTCGGGAGCGATCTTGGCGTAGTTCACCTCGATCGCCGACTCCTCGAGCGGCAGGCGCGGCGGGCTCACGAGCAGCTTCTTCGTGATGAAGTCGTATTCCTTCTCCTCGAGCACGGACGTCGGGGCGTGCGCGTCGTTGTAGAGGCGCTCGTACAGGATGGCGTGCCCATAGTCGAAGGCGTTGAACAGCCGGTCGGCCGCCGGATAGGTGTTGCGGAAGGTCCAGTTGAACTTTCCCGGCAGATAGAACTGCTCGTAGGCCGTGGACCACTGGGCACGCGCGACGGAGGGTACCGTAGCGGTCGCGGCGAGGGCGCCCCCCGCCGACAGCGCCAGAAACGCGGCGCGGCGCATGAGGCGATCTCGCGAGCGCCCCCGACTGGTGACATCGTGATCAGAAGTGATCTTCATCGGTTCCTCCAGATGGATACCCACGGGATGGGCCCCTGAAACGGGACGGCCTCGGCTGCCCCGGAAACATGGTCGTGCGGAACAAACGCGTCGGTCAGGTCATCAGCCGTTACGTTCATCGGCCGCCGGGGAAGAGCGAGCGCACGCCGAACGCATAGGCGCTGCCGAACGTCAGGTACCAGCCACGCTCGGGGCCATTGAGTCGGCGCCCGAACCCGCCGTCGAGCGCGAGGCTGGGACTCACCTGAAAGCGGGTCCCCGCGCCGGCGGTGTACTCCATGTCCTCGCTCGAGAGCAGGGGCTTGCGGCCGTAGAGCTCGGCCGTGATCAGCGTGGACGACAGTGGGAACGCCTTGTCGATCGCGGCGCCTGCCAACCAGCGCGACACCTCGATCGCCCCGGGTCCGGCGAGGGTGCCGACGGCTCCGGTGGTGCCCGTCGTGGTCGACGGTGCGGCGCCGAAGGTGTACTGCCCATTGACATGAAAGCGCGCCCACCGGTAGGTGCGCGTCGCCATGCCGGTGAGTGACGTGTACGCGCGGTCGGCGGCAAGATTGCCGACCGGCGCCAGGACGTCGGCGCGGAGGCCGAACGCCGGCAGCCCCGCCGTCTCGACGTTGAAGTTGTGCATCGCCGAGATATCGAGCCCCGCGATGCCGCTCCTGCGCTGCGCGCCCTGCTCCACGAAGGCGAGCGGCAGGCCGACTTCGAGCTGCGTGCGCGGCAGGATCCCGAGCGCGATCTCCGGCTCCAGGCCAAAGTTGTAGGTGCCCCCGGGTGCGCGCTCCACGCGAACCGGTGCGAGCTTCAGCTCGAACGCATAGCGCTCGGTGACGTACGCGTCCTCGATCTGGACCGGACGCCCACGATCCGTGTTGTAGTAGTCGGTCTGCCCGGCGGCAGCGTGCGGCGTAGCGGCCGTGATGATGGATGCAAGCATCAGAGGGCCTCCTCCCTCGAGCAGGCGCCGGCGCCAAGGCGACGGTCTCGATTGGGCCCCTGGCGGGCGCCTGCTGGATAGGAATGCACCTCGGTACTGCTGAGCGGTGGATCGCAACACGAGTCTCCCTGGTCTGTCTGCTACATGGCACCGGCACTGGTCGGCGCCTGACGCGTTCATGCTCGCAAGTCCGATACCTTCATTTACCCTGCGTAAAGAACACCGGCCAACGCCGGATCGTTCCGAATGGAGGCGCCGTTCCTGGAACCCGTCAGGTCCCGTCACCGTGGGTGCCTGACAGCGGTCCTCGCTACCCGACGTGCGGCCGGCTCGACGCGAGGTGGTGTGCGATCGCAGCGTGTGGACAGGGCGCGCCGGGAGCACGCACGCCGAAGCCCTGGCAGAACAGGTGCGACCACGCGAACGCGCCATGATGGTCGCAGTGGGCGCCCTGATGCGCGCCGTGTTCGAGCACGATCCCCCGCGCTGACGAGCCGGCCACGCCAGCAGCGCCTTCGTTCCCGAAGCCGGGGGGAAGGGGGTGCGCCATCATCAGTCCCGACACCCAGATCGCGACCAGCGCCGCTCCTGCCCCGGCGAGCGAGCGTCTGGTCACGTGTGTCCCGACCGGCGCATCCTCGCCCATCAGCCGCCGCACTCGACGGTCGAGCAGATCGATGCGCTGGAAGCCGACTGCGGCGCCGCGGGATCCAAGCACAGGCCCCGTCCTTGTCGACGCCAGTCGTCCCCAGTGCCTGGCGATCTCGACGATCGCCGACGCGAGCACGAGGTGCCCTCGGCCGGGAATGGACCCCGCGGCAGCGTCATCCGCGGCGATCTCCGCCTCGTCGGCGGCGTCGTCCGCGAGACGGCGGAGCGCGGGCAGATAAAACAGCGTGCACGCCAGGAAGCGCAGCAGCGACAGGCGCAACGGATCTCGGCGCGCCACGTGCGCTCGCTCGTGCGCGAGCACGGCCGTCACTTCCTCTTCTGTCAGCAGCTCGGTCAGCGCAGCATCGACATACACCCGCGGCCCAAACCAACCGGCGGTAAAGGCGGGATTGGGCAGCCCCTCCACGACGCGGATGCGGTCTGGCGCCAGCCCGGCGGCGCGCGCGGCCCGCGCCAGGGGACCGTCACCGCGTGGTGCCTCGCACTCCAGAAGCGCCAGTGTCCGGCGCAGCCCGCCCCACGCACGGCACCGATCCCACACAGCGTACGCCACTCCTGACACCAGCAGGACGTGGAAAGTGAGATGGACGGGAGCGAGCAGCAGGTGGAGCGCGATCAGGCAGATGCGAAACAGGTGGTCGCGCCCGGCGAGAAGGGCATCCGCGCGGCTGGCCAGGTGATGACCAATCACGGGACTGGTGCTCAGAACGATCAACGCGCCCATCCCGAGCAACACGTACCGGCGGTGTGCCTGCTCACGCGCGCGCAGCGGCCGCAACAGATACGTCCGTCCGTCGCCAACCTCGTCACGCATGCGGTCGTGCATCACGGAACCTCTGCGGTTGCTCCACGGAGCCGATCGTCGCCCCCCGATGCGCGTCTCGGCCTAGTCGTCCTGCTCCTTCATCTTGGCCCGCACCAGCCGCGCCAGCTCGGCGAGCTGCTCCGGATCTCGCTCCGCCAGGACATCGACCAGTGATGCGGCGACCGCCGAGCTGCCAAGACTGACCAGTCGCTGCACGACGTGACGCGACGCCCGCTGGGTGAACTCCGCCTTCGTCAGGGTGGCCGAGTAATGGTAGACGTCGTCCAGCTTCGCCCGCTGCAGGATGCCCTTCTCGACCAGCCGGTTGGCGACCGTGACGCAGGTGATGTAGACCACGTCGTGGGTCCGCGTCACGCGCTCGAACAGCGCACGCGCGGTCGCTGGCCGCTTCGCCGCCCACGCAGCCTCCAACACGCGGTGCTCGAGATCCCCCAGCAGCATACCCGCGCCCGCAGCCGAGAGGCGGACGGTGTTCTGCAGGCGAAACGTGCCAGCCGTGCTTCGCTTTCGAGGTGCGGTCACGTCGATCCTCGGGAGTGAGCCGTGTCATTGCTGCCAGGCGATGCGCGCGGGTCATGTCTCGTCATGTCTCGTGGAGCGTTCCTGGCAGCTCCACCGGGCAGGCGCTTTACGACCTAGAAACTAGCATGGGAGCTGCGC
>JBBQYZ010000162.1:0-6648 GCA_038208205.1 Gemmatimonadales bacterium
GATCGCCACCCTCGACGGTGCAAGCTCGATCACCGCGTCACGGCGCGCGTTCGGGACCGTGCCGTTCGGCAAGCCCGAGTTCGCGTTCGATGGCGATCCGACGACAGCCTGGCAGTCAGGTTATTTCGGAACCGCGATCGGTCAGTCGATACGGGTTGTGTTCAGCCGCCGACAGCTCGTCACGCAGGTGACACTGCAGACGCAGCTCACTTCCCCCGTTGCACTCGACCGCGTCCGTCTGCTCGTCGGCAACTTCCAGACCGAGGTTGCCGTGACACCGGGAGCAAGCTCGGTCGTACAGATCCCGAGCGTGTTCGCGGACAGCGTCGAGCTGACGATCGACTCCGTCAGCGGTCGCGGCCTCAACGGCGTGGGGCTCACCGAGATCTCAGTACCCGGTGTCGTCGTAAGTGAGATCGCACGCCTTCCAACGACGTTTTCGGATCTCTCAGACGGGCTGTCGAGCACCGACGAAACCCTGATTGCGCGAGCCCAGTTGGATGTACTGTTCGAGCGCCAGCAAGGAACGAACCGCGACGCTGGCGATGACGAGGAACGGGCGCTCGATCGCCTCTTTAGCCTTCCGGCGAATCGCTCCTTTACCTTCAAGGCCACCGCACAGGGCGCCAATCTGCTCCCGGCCGACGTTCGGGCCTGGCTTTCCGGAGCGTCCGGCAGCTCGCCTCCGGCCCTTGACCCGGGCGCGCCGTTCGGTTGCGCCACCGTCGCCTGGCTCGATTCGACGCCAGTGCGGGCGCGGTTGTCCGGCTCCGCGAGACCGCTTACCGAGGGCGGCACGCTGGATCTCGTCCCCTGCGACGCCGATCCGCTCGAGCTCGCGGCGGGCACGCACCGGTTTCGCTCATCGTTCATCTGGACGCTCGACACCGTCCACCTGTCATCGTTGGGGTCAAAGGAGCCGTTGGCTCCTGCGGTGGACGATTCCGGACCCCTCGTCAACGCCACGAGCTCATCTCCGACCTCCGTCGCCGGCGAAGTCGCAGCATCCGCGGTGCCGTTCTACCTTGTCGCAGGCCAGGGGTACGACGCGCGGTGGCACGCCACGCTGGATGGCGTCTCCCTGCCGGCGCCCTCCGTACTGGACGGATACTCCGTCGGCTGGCGCATCGACAGCGGGACCGAGCATCGCTTTCAGATCTCGTTCGAGCCTCAGCGCTCGCTGGAGGCATCCGCGGCTGCGTCGGTCGCCGCCCTGGTGGTCGCGCTCGCGATCGTCGTTCGGCCTCGCCGGCGACGGCGAACGGCACGGCGGCGCCGATGAACAACCCGCGTGCGGGCTCGCGTCGAGTCTGGAGGTTGCTTGCACTTTTCGCTGCATTCTTCGCCGTTGGCGGGCCGACCGGCCTCGCCGTCGCCGGGGCGCTGTCCTTTGTCCGCTCCGTGCGATCGCGCAGCCCGTCCGTGCTCTCGATTAGCGTCGGTCTTGTCGTGGCAGTGCCGATTCTCATGCTCTTGCACGGGCTGCCCACCACGGCGACCGTGGGGCCTGGGGGCGTTGCGTCCAACACCCTTGCGAACGTCACCGCGTTTGCGTTCTGCGGTTTCTTGGTCTTCGGGATCGTCGAGGAGACTTGGCGACCGGCTGACCCGAAGCACTTGGCGAGCCATCGCACCGCGGTCTCGTTCGGGCCAGAGCTGCGGTCCCTGGGTCTACTCCTCATCGCCTGCGGTGTCGCGCTGGTGATCTTTGCGGTGCTCGGGCGATGACAACGACCCCGATCGAGGCTGTTGTAGAGGATCCGGACCTGGTGGGGGGGGCGTCTCACGTGCTCCGGGGCTCGGCCTGGATCCTGACAAGCGTTGCGATCCAGTCGGTCGGCCAGGTCGTGTTCTGGCTCGTCGCCGCGAAGCTCTACACCACCGCGACGGTCGGCGACTCGTCGGCGCTGTTCACGATCGCTCTGTTCGTCAACTATGTGAGCGGCATGGGTCTCGTCGTCGCCGTTGCACGGTACGGCGTCGTGCCAGACAGCTCAAGCTCTCTGTTCACCTTTGCACTCGTCTACACCACGATCACATCCGCGCTCGCGACGCTCGCCTTCTTCGCATTGGTCTCGACGCCCGAGACGAGTTTGCTCAAACCTTGGTCATCGCCGTGGGGACTGGCGCTCTTTGCCGGCATCGTTGCCGGGACGTCAGTCGCGGCCCTTGCCGATGTCTGCTTCATGGCGGCGAGACGGTGGTCGGCTGTCTTCGTTCGTGTCACGGCAGTAGCAGCGGTACGGCTGGCGCTCCTCGCCTTTCGCCCCCTCGACGACAGCGCCGTGTGGCTGTTCTCCATCGGCGCGATCCCACCAGCGGTGTCCGGCGCGGTATCGCTCCTCCTGCTGCCATCCCTCGCGGGCGTGAGATACCGCCTTGTGCCGCGTCCATCGCAGTTGGGCGAGGCATGGCGCTTCGCCACGGTCAACTGGTTGGCGACTCTCCAGTCCCAGATAGCGCTGTTCCTCGTCCCCATCATCGTCTTCACAAACGTGAGCGCCGAGGTCAACGCGGGATTCTTCCTGGCATGGAGCGCCACCTCGTTCGTCTTCGCGCTGCCGGCTGCCATCGCGCAGGTGCTGTTAGTCGAGAGCTCGCGCTCCCGCTCCAGAAAGGGGCCGCGAGATGCGCTCCGACTCGGCCTGTCTCTCTCGCTGATCGCCTTCGCGTTCTCGTTCTTGATAGGCCCGGTGGCATCGCGTTTCTTTGGCCGCGACTATGCGGAAGCGGGCCATCTGCTGCCTCTGTTGCTGGCCGGCTGCATCCCCTGGTCGTTCACATCCGTGCGTCTCACCCAAGCGCGCCTTCGCTCTGACAACCCCGGAACGGTCGTCATCACGTTCGCGCTGGGTCTCACGATCATCGTCCCATCCCTGCTGCTGGCCCCCGAACACGGAACCGTAGGGGTTGGAGTCCCGTGGCTCGGTGGAAACCTCGTCGCTGCGGCTGTCGCCGCAGTCGTCAACCGGCGCCGGGCAGGGAGCGGCCCGCCGGTGGCGGCCGAAGGTCGTAGCCGAACGTGCGCAGCCACGGGGACGTGAGCAGGCTGACGAAGTTCTGCTGTAGCCGTGGCATCTCATCGCGCCACCGCTCGTCCGCGCGTATCGGGACGAGCCCCGTCTCGAAACGCATCGGGTTGCCCCAGACGCTGTGGGTGACCTTCAGGTTGGCGGTGCCGTCGCGCACGACGAGCTCGGGCGTCAATGGCTCCCCGAGCAGTCTGGCGATCGATGCGATGCTTGCTTCTGGCTCACGGACGAAGTCCTCGTAGCGAAGCTGGAGGTAGCGCCCGGACAGATCGTGCGCCACTCGCGGTGCCGCGTTGTTGATCGCGTCCCAGAGCAGGGCGGCTTGTGCCGAGCCCAGCGTCCGCATGACCGCGTGGTGCCCGTAGCCGAGTTCGGCCTTGGGGGTGCGCCAGGAGTGCACGACAGCACGCGGGTCGCGGACCAGGTGTAAGAGATACGGCTCGATGCCAGGTCTGCCGGCGCTCACCAACGCGTGAAGAACCCCCTTCGAGGTATCGACGACAATGCGCCGACCAGTCGCGGCGGCGATTCCTGCGTAGAGCGATTCGAGTACGACACCAACATCGACCCGGGCACGACGGAGGTGACGGCGTCCCAGTCCGCTTGCCAGGTAGGCAAGGTCGAGTCGCGTGACGCGCCGGTCATGCCATATGGCAGCGAGTGCAGGTGCGTCGATGCCCTCGAGCGAGCCGAAGGCGCTTGAGAGTATCGAGCGCCACGTCGCGCAATCCCGGAGTGGCGAGCCGCAGCCGCACCTCGCGTTGTCGACGAGGCCGGCTGACCAGAGGAACGTGAGCTCGCCAGCGGCGAAGACACCGTCGTACTGGCCGAGGATGCGGTCGAGGATGGTCGTGCCGCTCCGACCGGGGGTGACGACAAGCAGGACCTTTGTCCTCTGGTCAGCGCTCAACCGAGCTGTACCACCGCGCGCACCGGGTAGTGATCGGATGAACCGAGGCGTGGGACGGTGACATCGATCGGAACGGCGCCGCCCGCGCCAAGGATGTGATCGAGTTGGCTGTGTGGTCGCGGCGCTGGCCACGTGGCTCTGGATCTTCCCCGTCTCCACCCTGGCAGCACGGCCGTAACAGCGCGACTCCAGAGGTTGAGGTCACCTGCGAGGATCGTCGGCCGCGCGACGTTCCCGACCTCGAGAGCGATCCGTCGCAGCTGTCGTGCCGCGTGCCACGGATAGAACGAGAGGTGTGCGGCAACGAACACTACGGGTCGGTCGGCCACGTCGAGCTCGAGCACGATCGCCTTCCGATCAACGGGATCGTTGCCCTTGCGTCCGAGTGGGATGAGTCGAACGAGCCGTTGCTCGAAGCGACTGAGTACGACGACGCCCCATTCGCCCTCTGCGCCGTCCGGGCTCGTGAGCAATCGCGGCCCATTCGCCAGCGCCGCCGACGCGAGCGAAGACACATGCATGCGGTATCCCTGTCCATGACCCGGCCCGCCAGCGTTGTCCATCCGGTCGAGAGGCAACCACACCTCCTGCAGGACGACGACGTCGGCGTCGAGACATCGAATCACCGCGTCGACGTCGTATGGCTTGCCATCGGGACCGATGCCGAAGTGCGTGTTGAACGTCGCAACCGTGATGGTCCGCATGCAGCGAGCCGATGCTAGCGTGGCCAAGTCATGGGTTCGGCGTCCACAGGCCGCGACGATGGAGGTCTCGACCTGCGCATCGCCTGGCTGATGCTGCCCGAATCACGACCGGGCCGAGAGCTCTTCTGGCTCTCTCAGATGCCCGGCGCCAGTGTCACCGCGGTCGGCGAGACGCCGACGGGCGATCCTGTGCCGTTCGTTCGTCGACCGTACAGGCGGCCGACGCGTCGCTTCGTCGAGGCCGGGGCCCTTGCATGGTTGCGCGACTCCGCCTCGATCAGCGGGAGCTTCGGCTGGGTCGCGTCGCTCGAGCTCTGCTCGCTCGTGACCGGGCAGGCGACGTCGATCGCCCGGCGGATCCAGGCGCGTCAGGCGGTGTTCACGTGGGGCAACGACCACCGCAACCCGTTGTACCTCCTTCCGCCTTATCGCCAGGCTCTGCACCGGGCGAAGTCGGCCGATCTGTTTGTGTGTGTCATCGAGGCGGCGAGAGAGCACTGCATTGCGCTTGGCATCCCCGCCGAACGGTGCGTGGTCGTGCACCCTCCGATCGACACCGAGTTGTTCCATCCTCCGGTGCAGCCGGTCGAGCACCCCATCGCCGTGTTCGTCTCGCCGCTGGCGTCGAACAAAGGCATCGATCGTGTGCTCGACGCGTTTGCGCTGGTCCGCCGGCACCTGCCCGAAGCCGAGCTGCGGGTTGTTGGCGGGGGTCCGCTTGAGCCTCTCGTGGCCGCGCGCTCGTCCGATCCGCGAACGGGCGTCACGCTGGTCGGCGCCCGCGACCGTCGTGGGGTTGCTGAGGAACTGAGAGGCGCCGCTGTCTTCGTGACCGCACCGCGCCCCACGCGTGTGTGGAACGAGCAGTTCGGGCTGGCCTACGTCGAGGCGATGGCCTGCGGCCTACCGGTCGTAACGACGATCTGTGGCACCAACTATGAAGCGACGCGAGCACCAAACGCCCGGGTGGTCGACGACGTCGAGGCGCTGGCCGAAGCGCTCGAGCATTTCCTCGTTGATGCTGCACTCCGGCGGGAGATAGGTCGAGCGAACCGCGCCGAGGTGCTTGAGCGTTACGAGTTCCATCAGCAGATCGATCGGCTCCGCGAGGCTTTTCTCTCGGCACAGGCCGCATCGGACCTGCGCGCTCCAGCGTGAAGTCTGTCGACGCGATGGAACCAAGACGTCGTGCCCGGTTCCGCGGATATTCGCGGCGCGAGGAGTTCGGTGCGGTGGCGGGTGGCGGCCCGCCCGGCTGGCCGGCCCTGCCGCCGAGCAGACGCGTCAACGTCACCGGCGGGGTTCTTGCGATCCGCGAGGCACACGGTACAGGGGGTGGAGCCCCGATCCTGCTGCTGCACGGCCTGACCGCGACTGCCGACCTCAACTGGTTCGGCGTCCTCGACGACCTCGCGAGCGAGCACACCGTCATCGCCCCCGACCTGCCGGGCCACGGGTCGAGTCCCATCGGTGACCGTCGCGACCTCATCAGCGTCGCGCGGGACGTGGGCCAGGTGCTCGCAAGCCAAGTGACGCGACCGGCCGTCGTGGTCGGTTTTTCGATGGGTGGCGCAGTCGCCCAGCTTCTGGCCCGTGACCGCCCGGAGCTCGTCCGGGCCCTCGTCTTGTGCTCGTCAGCAGCGACGTTCGGCGCACACAGAAGCGCCGCCGGCCGCGGCATGGCGCGCATCAGGGCAGCGGCGGTCGAGGGTGCCCTCCGAGCGCCTGCACCCGCTCGGCGAGCGATCGGTGGAGTGCTCCAGTCCGTGACCGTGCGCCGCACGGCGCGCCGCGGCGACCCCTCACCCCTGCAGGCGTGGGCGCGGTCGCAGCTCCTGCGCAGCGATCCGCTCGGCGTCGCCATCATGCGCGACGCGCTCCACGCTTTCGACTCACGTGCGTGGGTCCGATCCCTCGAGGTTCCCATCGCCTCAATCATCACAACCTCAGACGCCGTTATACCCCCCGACAGTCAGCGATGGCTCGCACGAGCCGAGCGCCC
>JBBQYZ010000163.1:0-6638 GCA_038208205.1 Gemmatimonadales bacterium
GGCGAACTGGGAGATCGACTGGGCGTTCATGGTGGGGGACCGGGTGAAGATCCGACTGCTCAACGACCTCAATCAGGACCACCCGATGCACCACCCCTTCCACATTCACGGTGCCGGGCGGTTCCTCGTGCTCTCTCGCGACGGCGAGCCGGATCCCAACCTTGTCTGGAAGGACACCGTCCTCGTCCGATCCAACGAGACCGTCGACATCCTCCTCGATGTAACCAACCGTGGTCTCTGGATGGCGCACTGTCACATCGCCGAACACAACCAGAGCGGAATGATGTTCAGCTTTCCCGTGACCGAACGGGCATGACCGCGCGGGACAGAGCGCGTCGCCTCGTCCGAGGCGTGCGCAGCGTTGGGGTGGGTGCTGCGACGGCGGGCGTTCTGGCTGCGGCCGGCGCGTTCCGGTCGATGCGGACCGCGTATCCGCCCGCGTCCCATGTTTCTCAACTGGACGGAAGGCCGACCACCGCTTCCGTGCCCGACGGTCGCGTCGTCGTCGCGGTTGTGCTCGGGGCGAGCGGCTCGGTCATCAGCGATGCGCTGGGGCCATACGAGGTCTTCGCCCGTTCGCCGAAGTTTCACGTCTACACCGTTTCTGCCGGGCCAACCGCGACGCTCTCGGGCGGCTTGGTCGTGGTGCCGGACCACTTCCTCGACGACGTGGACGTGGGCGACGCACCGGAACCTGACGTGGTGGTCGTGCCGGCCGTGGTCGCGCCCAAGGGTAAGGCGGAGGCGCCCCTCCGCACGTGGCTGGTCGGTCGGTCGGAGCGAGGGGCGCACGTCCTCGGCGTGTGCGCCGGCTCGGCGCTCCTCGCGGCCACCGGCCTGCTCGATGGGCGTCGCGCCACTTCGCACTGGTCGAGGATCCGAGGTCTGCAGCGGCGGTACCCCCAGGTGTTCTGGGAGCGGGGAAAGCGCTACGTCGAGGACGACAAGATCACCACGACCGCAGGGGTGACCTCGGGTGTCTTCGGCGCGCTGCGGCTCGTCGAGCAGCTGGCCGGCGGCGCGGAGGCTGCGCGCGTCGGCCGCGAGCTCGCCTATCCGGGCTGGTCGCTCGACGCCCCCATCGACCTCGTGGCGCAGCGAGGGACGCCACAGGACCTTGCCGCCATCGTGGCCGTGGTCGCCCCGTGGTTCCGTCCAACCCTGGGCGTCGGACTCGTCGACGGCACGAGCGAGATTGCAGTGGTTGCGCCGTTCGAGGTGTACGCCAACTCGTGGTCCGCGCGTCTGGTTCCGATCGCCGCCACGCGCACGGTCACCACGCGGCATGGGTTGCGCATCGTCCCCACACCGGTCGCGACGGCACACCGGGTGGACCGTTTCCTTGTCCCGGGTGTCGCCAACCTCGAAGACGTCGACCGTCCGCTTGTGCAGTGGGCAGTAGACCGACAGGTCGTCGTCGAGATCCCGAATGGCGGAGATTCGGACGGCGTCATCGCCTTCGATCCGATGCTCCGAGACCTCGCCCTCCACACTGATCGCGCCACCGCGCGCGTAACGGCCAAGAGCATGGAGTACCCGACCGCGCACCTTCGGCTAGCCGGCACGGCGTGGCCGTGGCGGCCCACTGCGTTGTTCGCCGTGATCGTCGCGACCGCGATCGGGGTCGGGCGCCTTTCGGGAACCACTGCCCGGTGGCGGCGCCCATGACGCGGACCGCCGGTCATGCACATGCCGGGGCGCATGAGCACCCGCTGCGTCAACCGATTTTCTGGGGACTGGTGTTCGGCGGCACTCAGGCTGCGTCGCCGATCGCCTTCCGGTGGCTTCCACCCGCGACGGTCCAGGCGCTCTTGCTCTGCGGGATCGCAGCCGTCTACATCGGCTTCGCCGTGGCCGATGGCAGGCCGAGGGTCATCGCCGTCGAGAGCTCCGTCGCTGTGGCCTTTGTCGTTGTCGCCGCGACCGCGGTCACGGGGTCGGCGTGGCTCCTCGTCGTGGGCTACGCGGGCCACGGCCTCAAAGACTTTTGGCAGGAGCGCTACCACTACGTTGCCAACACCCGATGGTGGCCCCCATTTTGCGCAGCTGTCGACTGGCTCCTTGCCGTGATCCTCGTCATCGAGATCGCGGCCGGCGTGGACTTCCACCACTAGGTGCGCCCAAAGATCATCGACCCCGAGCGCTGAGCGTGATCAGCGGCTTCGCCAGACAAGGTCACAAGGGTCGCGCGGGTCTTCGCGAGATCCTGCCGCGAAGGGCGGCACAAACGTTCTGCCACGATTGGCCACGTGCGGAGACTCGCCATCGTGGCTACGCCGAAGTGCAGCCCGGACGGGTGAGGGCCTGGGTTCTGCGCCTGCGCTCGAGCGACTCGTCCGCGAGATGTTGCGGTTCGACCTGCCGGTGGCGATCGGCACGGGTGCGACTCCGCATAGCGCGGCGAGATTCGCCTGGCTGCGCAGCCGGTCCTTCGAGTTGAGCCGCGAGTGAATGACGACGAGGGCCTACCTAGGGACTGGGCTGCCGTCGGCTGAGGTCACCGCCAGGACGGATGGTGCCGCTTGTGATCAAATGGCCGTTGGCTTGTGCGGCGAGCGCCTCTTCGACGTCGTCGAGGACCAGATCTGCGTTGATGGCGATCGCCGCTGCGGATCCAGCACCGGCTGCGGTGATCACCTGGGCGCACCCGAGCGCCCTCATGGGCCTTGACGTAGGTGGCGTCCAGGAACACGTAGGGGAAGGCGATGTGATCCAGGCGCCGTTCCCGGAACTCGGCCACCGCCGCGTCGAGCTCGGCGCAGATGCGGCTCACCTGACTCTTGGACACGCCCGCGTCGATGCCCAGCGCGGCGACCAGGTCGTCAACCTTGCGAGTGCTCACGCCGTGCACGAAGGCCTCCATGATCACCGCCCACAGGGCCCGGTCGATGCGGCGGCGGGGCTCGAGCAGCGCAGGGAAGAAGCTGCCGTGACGCAGCTTGGGGATCGCGAGCTCCACGTCGCCGGCCTTGGTGGACAGCAACCGGCTGCGGTTGCCGTTGCGATGGGTGGTGCGGGTCTCGGCGCGTTCGTGGCGGGCGGCGCCGATCACCTCGGTCGCCTCCAGTTCGATGAGGGCCTGCAGCACCAGCTGCATCGCCTCGCGCATGAAGTCCAGATCGCCGCCCGTGCGAAGCGCGTCGAGCAGGTCGGTCAGGGCAGACTGGTCAAGGGCCATCGTTTCGATCTCCTTCGTGAACCCGGCTAGGAACACGCTGAAGATCACGCGATGGCCCCCTTCGCGGGTGGACCCCTCCAAAACCGGCCCCTCAGATCGCCGGAGAGCTTCTCGACGACGTCGGTTGGTATGGAGGGTGCGGCCTACTCGCCCTCAATCCCACCACTCGATGGGACACTCACCCGCTCCTCGCGGAAGTACTGCTCACGGTCGCGAGCGCCCGTGTAACGGCACATGGGGGCGAATCTCCCCGTGGGTCAACGCAATCGGGCTCCTGCGATCCGATTCCCGTCTAGCCTCGTGGCCATCGCGCTTGCCGATCGGCGGCAGCGCGATGCACGAGGGACGAGGTGGGCGTGAAGGTCAAGGTGAAGCAGTTCGCCGTTGACATGGAGGTCAAGACAAACGGAATCGAGCTCGAGGTACGAAAGCCCGACGACAGCGCACAGATCGGCGACTGCTACGTCACCAAGACAGGGCTGACGTGGTGCAAGGGAAAGACGACGAAGGTCAAGGGCATCAACGTCACGTGGAGCGAACTTGCTGAACTTCTCGCCTCCAAGGAGGCGAAGGAGGAAGCCCTGAAGGCTGCTCGAAACACCTAGCCCGAGAGCTTCGCGACGCTTAAGTCTCTCTGTGAGCGGGCGCGCCGCCGACCTATGCCGTCCCCTATAACGCCCGGGTCCGCGGCGCGTTTCACATCCCGACCATCGTTAGCGCTCGCGACAGCGAACGAGCGCTGATTGCCCGGTCCGCGCTCGTTCTGCCATCGCACCAGCCGCGCCAGAACCGCGCGCCGAAGCATCCCCTAGAACGCCGGTTAGACATCATCGCTCGATGACCATGATCGTCGGATCGTGGCTGAACTCCGCAGTAAGAGTTGCGAGCGCATATACGCGTCGCAACGAGTCGCATGCCGCGTCCGCCCAAGCGCCGTCGTGCGGGTTCGTGGAGGCCGGTTTGCCGCTGCGCAGCTCTTCGGCTCGTAGGCGCACTGCGCAGCGAGCACGACCCGCTCACCAGCCGCCTCGATCAGATGCGACTGGTGACCGGGCGTGTGGCCTGGTGTCGAAAGCACGTGAACTCCCTCGGCGATCTCCTCATCGCCCAACGAGGCGCAGCCGATCCGTCGGGATCGCCGACCAGTCCGGAGCCGTGTACCCAAGGCGTCCGGGCCGCCTCGTACTCCGCCACTTGGACATACACGGGAGCGGCGACCAGCTCTGCTGACGACTCTGGTCGAAGTGCAGGTGGGACACGACCACGCCGGCGATTTCGGAGGGATCGGAGGCCTTCGTCCGACGTCGTCCGGGCCTTACGTCGTGGTTCTTTTGACAAGTTGTTTGACACGTTTTTGGCGCGGTGGATCTCGAGGTAGGCCTCGGTGATGTAGACGATCCTCTCGTCGTCGGGGCGTCCATCGAGCTCACCGGCGAAGATCAGCCGGTAGAAACCGGGGCTGCTGATGCCGAGACGCTTCGCTCCGTCACGTCTTCGCCACCTGGCGCACAACCAGCCCGGCCCCCGACTCGAGGACGTCGCCCGACTCCTCGGCCACAGCGCCAATGTAGAGCGCGTCGATCTGCGCAAAGACGGCTTCGTATTCGTCGGCCACGACGCGGTCGGCGATGCGGGCGTAGGTGAGGGTCATCTCCATCGAGCGGTGCCCGAGGAGCGCGGCGATCGCCTCGAGGCGCATCCCGCGGTTGATGGCCTGGGTGGCGAGGGTGTGACGGAGATGGTGTGGGTGGACGGACGCACTCACCGCCGCGGATCTGTTCGGATGACGCGTGGACCCTCTCGAGGTGGCCCGGCTCCGAATCGCGAGAGCGAACGAGAAGGTGCCGCGGTTCGTGTCCTGAGAGGACACCACCGTCGATGCGTGCCTCCCGACATCACCGTACCCCGCGAGCAGCTCCTCAGGACCGGTTGGCTGACCGGGAAGTCGGGCGTACGCTCTCGGCGTGCAGACCTTGTACATGATCACCAGTGGTGCATCGGACGCGACGCGGGCGTCGGTGCCGATTCATCTCGCAGTGAACGGGTCGCTCGAAGTCGGCCACTCGGTCGGCATCGTGCTGGCCGGCGACGCGTCGGAGCTCGCCAAACTCGAGTTGCGCGACGGGCTCGAAGGCGTCGGCCTGCCACCTTTACGCGAGTTGTTCGCCAAGGCGCGCGCCCATGAGGTTCCCGTCTACGTCTGAAAGGGATGCGCCGTCGCCCGTGGGGTGACCGACGAAGACCTGGTGGACATTGGCGGACAATGGGTTGCGCCGCCCGATGTTGCACGTCTCATCGAGCGGGCCGATCGCGTCGTCAGCATTTGAGGAAGCTCAGCTCCAGACGCTGTCGAGTACCTCGGTCGTTGGGGCGAAGTAGTACGAGCCGGACGCCGGTGTGGAGTAGTCGGTGAGCGCGTCGCGGACTTGGCCGTTCAGCCCGTAGATGGCCTCCATGCGTTCGCGCAGCGGCGCCTGCGGCAAAAGCCGAGGAAGTAGAGACCCGCCGTCCCGTCGTGCAACGCGTACGGAGTTGACCGGCGCACGATCGCGTTCCGCTTGGGCTTCGTCGCATCGGCAGTCTTTCCACCCAGCCGATCACCTGGGGAATTTCGATGATCGACATGGGGAGAAGCCGCGATCGCCGGCATGATCTGCGAGGTGTTACTAGGGCGCTTGGTGCTCCGGAGCCGCCGGGACCGGCTGCCGTTCGACGCGGAACAGCAGGCTCGTGCGACCGACAGCAGCGACGGATGACACGCGTCCACCTGGTCCGCCACGCCCGCACGACCTCGAACCGCGAGCGCCGGACGATGGGTTGGCTCGACGAGGGCATCGAGCCGGAATGGGTACCGGCCGCCGCGGCGGTCGCCGACGTTCTTGCTCAAGAGCCGGTCGACTGGCTCGTGTCGAGCCCTCTCGCCCGTGCCGTGCAGACGGCGGCACCCCTCGCGGCGCTGCTCAGCCGTCAGCCGATCGTCGACGACCGCTTCGGGGAGCTGCGGGTCGGGCCCTGGGAGGGCTATACCGAGGACGAGATCGCCGAGCGGTGGCCGGAGCACTGGCAGCGATGGCGGTCGGAGCCCCACGCTTTCCAGGTGGAAGGGCGAGAGACCCTGGCCGACCTGAACGCCCGCGTCGCCGGCGCGCTCGACGAGCTGTTCGCCGACCTAGTCGACGGCCGCGTGGCCGTCGTGTTCACGCACGACGCCGTCCGCGCGGGCCTGCCCAATACGGCGCCCAGCGAAAGCCCAGGTCACGACCGAACCGAGTTTCCGGCACCCACACCCTCCGCCTGGTCCGCGTCTTGGCTTGGCAGCGTCGTTTAGGACTTCATGCCCCGCTTGGAGTCCTAAACCCGGGCGCATCCAGCCAAATCCGCGGGTAGTTTAGGCCCCAGACCTACTGCCTGGAACCGCAGGTTTGCAGCACTTTTTCCTGCAAACGAAGCCCTTCTGCCC
>JBBQYZ010000164.1:0-6613 GCA_038208205.1 Gemmatimonadales bacterium
GCGAAGAGCGCCGCCTCAAGCAGCTTCGCTAGCGACGTCACGAGTGATCTCCACGTTGGCGAACGGTTGGGGCTGAAGCACCCGGCACTCGCCGAGCTTGGCCATCTCGAGCAGGCCGAGCAAGGTCGAGAGGACCTGCCAGGGTTCCGCGTCGCGCCGCACGATGTCGGTCCACATCGTGTGAGCACGCAACGCGAGGAGAGCCCGGATGACGGTGATGGCGCCAGGCACGTCGATCGAACGCGGCATGACATCGTGCACCGCCGGGTGGCGCGCGACGCGGAGAATGCGATCGACCGCGGCGAGCAGCTCGCTCATCGAGAGGGCAAGGGGCGCTTCGGGGGGCGCCGCCGCCGGCGGCAGGTACGCGCGGGCCAATCGGCTGCGACGCGCCTCACCGGCCTGTTCGAGCACGTCTACCACCTCCCGCATCTGCTGGTACTCCAGCAGTCGTCGAACGAGCTCCGCGCGCGGGTCGTCCCACGCTTCCTCGCCGTCGCCGCGGGGGAGCAACATCTGCGCCTTGATGCGCAGGAGCCGCGCCGCCATCTCGAGATATTCGGCCGCCTCGTTGAGCTGCAGCGAGCGGATGCGCGCCACGAACTGCGCCGCCACACGCGCGATCGGGATGTCGTAGATGTCGACCTGTTCCTCGCGGATGAGCGCGAGCAGCAGATCGAGCGGGCCCGAGAACTCCGCGAGCTCGACGACGAAGGCGCCCGGCGCCGCGGCGTTGTCCGAGACCGGGGCGAGCAGCATCTCGGTCATCAGAGCCACTGCGCGGCGGCGGCCAGGATGAGACCTTCGCGGGTCAACGCGTCGAGCACCGTGCCGAAGGCCCACTGTGCGGGCGCGAGCCACCGGTCGAGCCCTTCGGGCCAGAGCACGAGCAGCAGGATCAGCACGAGCAGACCGAAGCGGCTCAACCGCACGTACTGGATCGCAAGACGACGCGGCAACAGGTACTTCATGACATGCGAGCCGTCGAGCGGCGGGATCGGCAGCAGGTTGAAGGCGATCAATCCCGCGTTGAGCAGGATGCCGATCAAGAACATCGCCTGCAGGATGCCGAGGGTTTCCACCAGGGCGTCGACGCGACGTCCGAGCAGCCCCGTGACGACCACCAGTCCCGCGCACGCGACCGCGATGACCAGGTTGGTCGCGACTCCGGCGAGGGAGACGAGGATGTCTCCGCGCCGGAGGTGCCGGTAGTTCCGCGGATCCACGGGCACCGGCTTGGCGCCACCGATCACGAGCCCCCCCTTGCCGGCGATCCACGATCCCGTGAGCATGAGCAATGGCAGGAGGATCGTCATGTACGGATCGATGTGCCGCGCCGGGTTCCAACTCAGGCGGCCCGCATCGAGCGCGGTGGTGTCGCCCTGGCGCAACGCGGCGTAGCCGTGTGCGATCTCGTGCGCGATCACCGAGAAGAGCAGGATCGGCGCGACGAGCAGGATGGTCTGAAGAGTATGCAACGGGCTCGGGCAAGGTCGGCGGGCACCCCGCGAGCGGGAGGTGCGCAACGGGCGTAAGGTAGCGGTGGCCGTGAGGAGAGTAAAGCGCTGTGGCAGCTTGACTTCGCGCGTTTGCGCTTCTAGCTTCCGGACTTCGCGACTCTCGCGAGCTCTACTGAATTTTTGGAGATCTTTCGTGCCGAATATCGCATCCGCGAAGAAGAACATGCGGAAGTCCCGCGCGGCGACCGTGCGTAATCGTGCGCAGCGCTCCGCGCTCCGCACCGCCCTCAAGAAGGCGACCGCGTCGACGGCGACCGCTGAAGAGCGGACGAAGGCCGTGAGCCTCCTCGACCGCGCGGCCCGCAAGGGCCTCGTGCACGCCAACCTGGCCGCGCGTCACAAGAGCCGGATGGCGAAGGCGACCGCAGCGGCGTAGCGCCGACGCACGATCCGAAGGCGAGAAGCGCCGGTCGGCTCTGCCGGCCGGCGCTTCTCGTTGCATCGGCACCACGGTCAGAGCGTCGCCAGCTCCGCCCCGCACCGCTCGCAGTACCATTCCGTCGGGTAGTTCAGCGCGCCGCACTCGCTGCACTTCAACGACTTCGCCGACTCGCCGGGCTTGTTGTCGCGCAGTACGATCGGATTGTTGCCGCTGATGTTCGCCGCCAGCGACGAGCCGCCACGCTTCGCCTCGATCTGCGGCCCCTTCGCGTCGCCGAGGTTGACGATTCCATCGCTGCTGGCGCGAATCGGAGCCTCTCGCCGGAACGGTGATGGCTCGCTGCGCGCCGGTGCCGGCAGTGGCGGAGCCGTCGGCGCAACAGCGCGCGCTGGCACGGGCACGGGCACGGGCACCGACGCTGCTGCCGGCGCCGGAGGCGAGGCGGCCGCCGGCGCGCGCCCTGGGTTGCTGACCACCGAGTTCAGGAACGCCAGCTCGTCGAAGGAGGCCGTACCCGGCCGCCGCGCCGCCGCGCCGGGCCTGCTCGCCGGCGGGCCGTCCAGCAATTGTGCCTCGGCCGCCGGAACGTGCAACGTGGCCTCCGGCGCATCGGCAACTGGCGCCGCGCCGGCGGTCGCCGACGACTTCGCCGTCGCCGTCACGATGGGCGATCCTGCCGCGCGGATCGCCGCAGGTGTTGTCGGGGACACGTCGGCCGCCGTCGGTGGCGGCACCGCGGGGGCCGATTGCACCGGCGTGGCCGGGCGCTCGGCGTCGGCCAGTAGCTCCCGCGTTCGGCGTAGCTCGTGCTCGGCGGCGTCATGTCGCGCCGTGACGTCGGCGATCGCCGCGTCGCGCGCGGCGGAGACTTCCTTCCATTCGTCGGGAGCGAGCTCGCCCACGTGCGCCCGCAGCTCGGCTTCAGCGCGCTCGTCGCGCGCGCGATGCCGCTGCTCCTCGAGCGTCGCGATGCGCGTGGCGAGCAGGGTGAGCTCGCCGCGCAATCCCTCGACATGCGACGTCAGGGCGGTGATCACGGCGTCGAGCCGCGCGGTGTAGTCCGCGTGTACCCGCGTGAAGACGTGCTTCGGCGTTTCCGCGCGGCGCGCGTCGAGCGCTTCAAGCCAGCTCTCGAAGCGCCGGCGCTCCTCCATCAACGCGCCGACGGCGCTCAGCGTCGAGCCGCCCGACTTAGTGGATGGCCCGTCCACGGCCCCCTCGTCGCGTAGTGACACGTCGTCGCTCATCGACCCTCCTCGGTCAGGGCGGGCTGCGCCGGTCCCGCCGTCGAGCCGGGCGCCACGCCGCGTGCAAGATAACGCCACGGCCCATCACGTCCATGAAGGCGTCGCTCAGTCGGTGCGATAGATCACACGCCCGTCCACGATCGTCAGCTCGACGCGTCCCCGGAGCGTCTGCCCGGCGTACGGCGTGTTGCGTCCCTTCGAGCGAAAGCGCGCCGGATCGACCGTCCACTCGACGTCGGCGTCGAACACCGTCACGTCGGCGGGCGCGCCCTTTCGCAGCGTCCCGCCGGGCAGCTTGAACACGCGGGCCGGCGCGCAGGACATCCGCTCGACCAGCAGCGGAATATCGATCACCCCTCCGTGCACGAGCCAGGTGAGGTTCACCGCGAGCGCCGTCTCGAGACCCACGATGCCATTGGGCGCGTCGGCGAACTCGCGCTCCTTCTCGTCGTAGTGGTGCGGCGCATGGTCGGTGGCGATCACGTCGATCGTCCCATCGCGCACGGCCGTCTGCAGCGCGGCCACGTCGGCCGCCGTGCGCAGGGGCGGGTTCATCTTGGCGTTGGTGTCGTAGCCCTCCACCGCCTCCTCGGTGAGCGAGAGATGGTGCGGGCAAACCTCCGCCGTCACGTTGATGCCGCGCTCCTTGCCCCAGCGGATGAGCTCCACCGAGCCCTTCGTGCTCATGTGGCAGAGGTGGATGTGACCACCGGTGAGCCGCGCCAGCAGCATGTCCCGGATGGCCATGATCTCCTCCGCCTCCGCCGGGATGCCACGCAATCCGAGGCGCGCGCTCATCACGCCTTCGTTCATCGCGCCGCCCGCGGCGAGCGTCGGCTCCTCGCAATGGTCGGCGACCGGGATCCCGAAGGTGCGCGCATACTCGAGCGCGGTGCGCATCAGCTGCGCACTTTCCACGGGACGACCGTCGTCGCTCACCGCCACCGCACCTGCCCCGACCATCTCGCCGAATTCCGCGAGGCGCTTCCCCTGCTGGCCGATGGAGATCGCGCCGATGGGATACACGCGCGCGCCCTCAGCGCGCTGCGCCTGCCGGATGATGAAGCCGACCGCGGCCTGGTTGTCGGTGACGGGATCGGTGTTCGGCATCGCGCACACGGCGGTGAACCCGCCCGCCGCCGCGGCGCGAGCCCCGGTGGTGATCGTCTCGACCTCCTCGCGGCCAGGTTCGCGGAGGTGACAGTGCACGTCCACGAACCCGGGCGACACGATCCGGCCCGCACAGTCGATCGTGTCGAGCGTGTCGCCGTCCTGGCGCACGTCGCCCACGCGACCGATGGCCTGCACCACGCCGTCGGTGATGAAGAGGTCGCCGATGGAGTCCATCCCCTGCGACGGATCGATGACGCGCCCCCCGCGCAGCAGCAGCGATCGACCGCTCACCGGGACGCTCCGCCCTTCGCGGCCTCGGCGAGCTCGGGGCGGCCGCCGGACAGCAGGTAGAGAACGGCCATGCGCACGGCGACGCCGTTCGTCACCTGATTGAGGATCACGCTGTGCGGCCCGTCCGCCACGTCGGAGTCGATCTCGACACCACGGTTCATCGGCCCGGGATGGAGGATGAGGACGTCTCGCGGCGCGCGCGCCAGGCGCTCGCGCGTGACGCCGAAGACGCGGTTGTACTCGCGCAGCGACGGGATGTAGCCCGCCTGCATGCGCTCGAGCTGCAGGCGGAGGACATTGAGCGCATCGGCCCACCCGATGGCCTCCTCGATGCGGTCGAACACCGTCACGCCCATCTCGCCGATCGCGTTGGGCAAGAGCGAGCGCGGTCCGCACACACCGATCTCGGCGCCCATCTTCCGCAGCCCCCAGATGTTGGACCGCGCCACTCGCGAGTGCAGGACGTCGCCGCAGATGCAGACCTTCAGTCCCTCGAGGCGCCCGAAGTGGTCGCGCAGGGTCAGCAGGTCGAGCAGTCCCTGGGTCGGATGCTCGTGGGTGCCGTCGCCCGCGTTGATCACCGTCGATTCGATGCGCTCGGCGAGGAACTGGGCGGCACCGGAGGCACCGTGCCGGATGACCACCATGTCGATCCGCATCGCCTCGAGGTTGCGGGCGGTATCGACCAGGGTCTCGCCCTTGCTCACGCTCGAGCCGGAGGAGGCGACATTCACGGTGTCGGCCGACAGGCGCTTCTCGGCGAACTCGAACGACACCCGCGTACGGGTGCTCGCTTCGAAGAACAGATTCACGACCGTGGAGCCGCGCAGCGTGGGGACTTTCTTGATCGCTCGCTCGCTGATCTCCTTGAATGGCTCGGCGGTGTCGAGGATGAGACGGATCTGATCGGCAGTGAGGGGCTCGAGCCCGAGCAAGTCCTTGCCGAGGGATCCCCCCGGCGTCACGCCGTGCCTGCCGCCGCGACGATCACGGCGTCGCGCTCATCGAGCTCCTTGACGAGCACGTCGATGCGCTCGCCGCGGGTGATCTCCACCGTCTTCCCGACGACGTCGGGCTGGATCGGCAGCTCGCGCCCACCCCGGTCGACGAGCACGGCAAGGCCGATGCGCCTGGCCCGACCGAAATCGGCCAGCTCATCGAGTGCGGCGCGCACCGTGCGCCCCGTATAGAGCACATCGTCGACGATCACGACGTGCTTGCCGTCGATCGCCCATGGAAGATCGGTGGGGCCGACCACCGGGCGTGGACCGACCGTCTGCAGGTCGTCGCGGTAGAGCGTGATATCCAGCGCGCCGCTCGGTACATCGGCGCCCTCGCGCTCCTTGATGGAGGACACGATGCGCGTCGCGAGCTGGACTCCGCGGCGCTGGATGCCGACGATGATCAGGTCGTCGGTCCCTTCGTTCAGCTCGACGATCTCGTCGGCCATTCGTCGAAGCGTGCGGTCCATCGCGCGCGCGTCGAGGACAACGGACTGGCGGTCGGTCATGGGCGGCAATATGGCGGGGCGGTGGGCAAAACAGAAGTCGATCCGGCGCCTGACCGGCGGCGCGTCCCGCTACCGGAAAATGTTGAGCAGCGAGCCGACGAATCCGGTGCTTTTTCCTTCGCCGACGGCGAGGATCTCGAGCTCACCCTTGTCGAGCCAGATCCCCTCGCAGCTGGGGCACTGGTCGATCGTGACGTGACGGGACTCCTTTGCCACCATGGCGACGCCGCACCGGGGACACTTGTTGCGATCCGTGCGGACCTTCTCGGCCCGCTCGGCGTCGGCGCGCTCGCGGAGGAGCTTGCGAAGGTCGGCATCGACCTTGGCGAAGTACTCGTCTTCGTTTCGGCTTGGCTTGGAATCGGTCGGCATGGCGCGTTCGCGTGAGGAGGAAGGCTCATGATGCTGACATGACACCACCGTAACCTACCGCGATGGCGACGCTTCGTCGCGCGCGGCGAACCCGACGCCGGCGCTCCTGTCATGCGCGAGGCCCCGGTTGGCGCTGACGCGCCGACCGGGGCCTCGCCCCATTTACGGATCGGGTGAG
>JBBQYZ010000165.1:0-6612 GCA_038208205.1 Gemmatimonadales bacterium
GTCTCGGTGCGGGCGCAGAACGTGGCGCCGGTCTGCGCCCCGCTGCGCACCTACAAGCGCGACGAGGGCGACGACGTGGAGATCGCGCTCGACGCCGAGGACGCCAACGGCGATTCGCTCGCCGTGCATCCGCTGGCGACGCTGCCGAACGGCGTGCTCGCCGGCTCGCTGTACCGCTGGCGCATCCCGTACGGGTTCGTGTCGGCGACGCGGCAGGACAGCACGGTGCGGTTCGAATGGCGTGCCACCGATCCGTCGGAGGCGACGACGAGCAGCAACTGCTTTGCGCTCGTCACCGTCTTCCGCTCCATTGCCGAAGAACCCTTCCGCATCCGGCAGCAGGCGCATCATCAGCTCCTCACCGACGTCCGCGTCCAGCTCGCGAGCGCCGTCTCGCGCGAGCGCGCCACACGCGACTCACTCTCCACGGCGACGAGCAAGAAGAGAATGATCAAGCGCGCTTCGCTCGTGAGCGCACTCGTGGGCGGACTGCTGCAGATCGCGAAGTCCGAGGACACTCGCCGCATCGCCGCCGGGATCTCGGCCACCTTCACCGTGGGGCTCGGCGGCTGGGAGTCGACGCTGGAGGACGGCGAGCCGCTGTCGAAGCACGCGGAGGCGATCGCCGGGGAGCGCGCCGGGTTGCAGCGCGCGCTCAACCGGTTCATCCGCCGCTACGGTGAGACGGTGAGCCGCGAGGCGCTGCTCGGCACGAGCTACGAGTCCGACTACCAGGAGCTGTTCGACATGCTCACGGGCCCGAGCCGGCAGAGCAGCGCGGCGAGCGTCATGCTGCAGCCGCTCGCGCTCGGCGTGACGGGGCGGGCGCAGCGTTCATCGAGTCGATAGCCCGACGCGCTGCTACTCGTCGCCGGCGGCATGCGGGTGCGCGTCGATGCCGTACGACTTGAGCTTTCGCCAGAGCGTGGTGCGGCCCATGCCGAGCAGCGCTGCCGCACGACTCAATGCGCCATCCGCCTCCGCCAGCGCTGCCACGATGACGTCGCGCTCCGGCACGTCGGCGGTGCCTGCACGGTAGCGTGGGCCCTCGGGAGCCTCCGAGGCGTCGCGCAGCTCTGACGCAAGGTGCTGCGCCTCGATCCGCCCATCACCGGCCCGGATGCTCGCACTCTCCACCACGGCGAAGAGCTCGCGAACGTTGCCGGGCCAGTCGTACGACCGGAGCAGGCGCATGGCGAAGGGCGAGCAGCACGCGCTCGCGCTGGCCGGCTTGCCCAGCACGCGGAGCACGTGCTCGACGAGCAGGGGAATGTCTTCGCGCCGGTCGCGGAGCGGAGACAGCGCGAGGGGGAAGACGTTGAGACGGTAGAACAGGTCTTCGCGAAACCGGCCCGCCTGCACTTCCGCGCGGAGATCGCGATTGGTCGCGGCGATCACGCGGACGTCCACCTTGCTGGGCCGCACGGCGCCCACCCGCGTGATCTCGCGCTCCTGCAGGACGCGGAGCAGCCGTTGCTGGAGCGCGAAGCTCACGCCACCGATCTCGTCGAGGAAGATCGTCCCGCCGCTGGCCGCCTCGAAGAGTCCGATCTTGTCGCGTACGGCGCCGGTGAAGGCGCCCTTGACGTGGCCGAACAGCTCACTCTCCAGCAGGCCATCGGAGAGCGCGCCGCAATCGATCGCCACGAACGGCGCGCCGCGCCGCGCGGACGCCCGGTGAACGGCGGCGGCGGCGAGTTCCTTTCCCGTGCCGGTCTCGCCGGTGATGAGGACCGTGGCATCGGTGGCGGCGACCTGCCGAATCGCGTCGAACAGCGCCCGCATGCGCGGCGCACGGCCCACCATGCCGCCCCGCAACGCGACGTAGCTCGCGTCGTCGCCGACGATCCCGGCAGTGGGCCGCCGCTCGAGCAGCTCGCCGACACGCGCGCTCAGGAGGTCGGGTTCCACCGGCTTGGTGAGGAAGTCGTCCGCGCCGACGTGCAGCGCGCGCACCGCATCCCCGATCGTCCCCACGCCGCTGATCATGAGGACGGGGATGCCATTGCCCCACAACCGGATCGCCTCGAGCACGCCGATGCCGTCCGTGCCGGGCATCTTCACATCGAGCAGCATGAGATCGAAGTGGGCGAGCTGCAGGCGATCGACGGCCTCCTGCCCGTTCGATGCGGTCTCGACCTCATAGCCGTCGGCGCGCAGCAGCGCCGCCGTGGAGCGACAGAACAGCCGGTCGTCGTCCACCACCAGGATGCGCGCCGCCGCCACCGCCACCGCCACCGTCATGCTTCGACCCTCTGCCTGTCCGACTGACCCACCGGCCCGCCAGTGACGCCCGACGCCACGGCACCGAGGGTCAGAGCGAATCTGGTGCCACGCCCCGCCGGACCGGGCCCGGCGCTGAGTCGTCCTCCCGCCGACCGCACGAGCCCCTGAGCCACGAACAGCCCGAGCCCGACACCCTGCACGGCACCCTTGGTCGTGAAGAAGGGGTCGAAGATGTGGGGCAGGATGTCGGGCCGGATGCCGGGTCCGTCGTCGTCCACCTCGATCACCACCGTGTCGTCCTCCACGCGGAGGGAGATCGTGATGTGGCCCGGCTCGGCACGACGGTCCGTCGCGTGCTCCACGATGGCGTCGCGGGCGTTGTGGACGAGGTTGAGCAGCACCTGCTTGAGCGCATCGTGGGCGATCGCGGCGACGGGATCGCCCTCGCCCTGCACGCGGATGGCGAGGGCGTCGCTCGCCAGGCCGGCCGAGACGAGTGCCGCCACCTCGCGCATGACCGTGGCGACGTGACAGTAGCGGATGGCCGGGTTGCGCGGGCGGTTGAGGTCGAGCATCTGCTCCGCCAGCTCGTGCATGCGCAGCAGTTCGTCGATCGCGAGGTCGGTGAACTCCCGCCCCTCCGGATCCTCGCTCACGCGCCGACGCACGATCTCGAGGCAGTTGCGCAGGTTGGCGATCGGGTTGCGGATCTCGTGCGACAGCTCGGCGACCAGGCGCGCGCTGACGGCGAGACGCTCGCGCTGCAGCAGCTCGGCCTGCGCGGCGGCGAGCCGGTCCTGGCGATCGGCGATCGCGCGATTCGCCGCCGTCACCTCCTCGATGCGCGCCGCGAGGGCGCGGCGCATCGCGCCGAAGGCATGCGAGAGGCGGTCGATCTCGCGGATGGACGACGGCATCAGCGGGGCCTCGTCGTCGCCGCCGGCCAGGCGGTCGGCGGCATCGGCGAGCGCGCGCACCGGACGCGTGACGCGCAGGCCGGCGAGACTGCCGAGGACGAGACTGAGGAGCAGCGCGGCCAGCCCGCTCACGGCGATGACGCGCCGGAAGGCGGGAAGGACCTCGAGATCGCGCGTGAGGTCGCGTACGAACACCACCATCGCCACGTCGCCGAGCGGGGCGGCGGCGACCATGTACCGGCGCCCGTGGTACGTCAGCTCGCGTACCAGCCCGTCGTGCGGCCAGCCCGCTGCCTGGGTGGCGATGACGCTCGCGACGGAGTCAGTAGTGGTCGCCGCGGTGACCATGCCGTGGATGTCCGTGATGAGGACATCGGACCTCGTGAGCGCGGCAAGCATTCCGGCGGCGGGCCGGCCGAGCGACGTGGTGACGCCAGCCGCGCCGAGCCAGCGGCCGCCGTTCACGACGGGGGCGAGGGCGATCGAGTGCAGCGTGCCGCTGTCGGAGACGACCGAGATCGGACTCTCGCCGCGGCGCGTGGCATCGAGCAGCGCGGCGCCGGGCTGCGGGCCGACCCACACGCGGCCGTCGGTGGCCACGAGCACCACGCCGTCACCGAAGCCGGCGCGTGCGGCCTCCACCGCGCGCAGCGCTGCGGCGCGGTCGCCTCGACGGAGCGCGGCGACGAGCCCGCCCGCCCGCGCAACCTCCTTGGCGTGCATGCGCATGCCTTCCGCGATGCTCATGTCGCGCGCGGCCAGGAGTCGTGGCGCCTGGGCCAGGTCGTCGCGAGCGCGTGCCGTCACCTCGCGCGCCAGGCGGCGGTCGATCACGACGCCGGCCGGCACGATCCCCGCCAGCAGTGCGGCGGTGAGAAACAACAGGAGCGCACGCTGCAACGACACCTGGACCGTCCGCGTCGCGGAGAAAGGCTGCGATGGAGTGTGGCCCCGGTTCTGCAAGCTACGGTCCTCGTTCCGGGCCCATCGGTACTGAGGGAGCGCGTCCGAGACGAAGGCGAAACCCCAACGAGGAACGGGGATGGGAACGACCGCAGCGACACTGCGTGCCGGCATCATCGGTGACTACGATCCCGCGGTCAGCGGACACACCGTGATCGGCGAGGCGCTCCGCCACGCCGCCGACGCGCTCTCGCTCGACGTGGAAAGCCGCTGGCTGCCCACCTCGCGGCTCGACGACGCGGACGCCGGCGCGGAGCTCGCCGAGTGCAATGCGATCTGGTGCGGGCCCTGTGGCCCCTACGAGAATCCGGAGGGCGCCCTGCGCGCCATCCGCCTGGCGCGGGAGCGGGGCACACCCTTTCTCGGCACCTGCGCCGGCTTCCAGCACGCCGTGATCGAGTACGCGCGCACCGTGCTCGGTCTTGGCGGCGCCGATCACGGCGAATCCAATCCGGCGGCGCGCGAGCCGGTGATCGCCCCACTCTGGCAACCGCTCGTGGAACGGACGGCGCCCGTCGTCCTGAACCCGGCCTCGCGCACCGCAGCCATCTATCGTCGCACCACTGCCGCCGAGCGGTACCGGTGCTCGTTCGGGATCAACCCCGACTATCTGATGCGCCTGCATCATGGCGGGCTGCGGATCGCCGGCGTGGGGGACGTCGGGGAGGTGACGGTGGTAGAGCTCCCGGACCACCCGTTCTTCGTGGCCACGTTGTTCATGCCGGAACGATCGTCGCGCCCGGGCGCACCGCATCCGCTGGTGACCGCGTACGTCCGGGCCGCCGCCGGGTTGAGCTGACGCGACCCGGCGCGTCGCGCCCATTGCGTCGGGTGCGTGCATCGAGAAGCCGTCCGGCGTGAGACGTGAACGAATGACATACGAGACGTGAGCGCGCCTGAAGCGTGAGCACTACTGCGCGGCGAGGCCGGCGGCCGCCGGGTAGAAGCGCGGCAACGGATAGCTGCCGACCTTCGTGAGATGGCCATCGGCGCCGACGGCGAAGGCGTTGACGGCCTGCGTCGCGTGATCGGCGAAGCCGATGTCGAGCACATACAGGTAGTCGCCGCCCTTGCTCAGGTCTTGGTCACGCGGTCCCTGCGCCTGTGCGGTCCGCGCGGCCACCGCCTCCAGCAGCGTGAGGCTGCCGTTCGCGGCGAGGGTATAGCTCGATACGGTGCCGCTGCCGAAGTTGGTGATGTAGGCGTACCGCCCGTCGCGCGTGATGACGGTCCAGCAGACGTCGGTCTGAGTGTCGCGGACCGAGGGACTGATCAGCGAGAAGCCGGCCGCGAGCGAGTACGACGACGCCGATGCCGCACCGGGGGCCGCGTTGTGGGCCTCGGTGACGACGACGATGCCGTCGTCGCGGAAGGCGAAGCCGAACGGAGTCTCGCCGGCCGACGGATGCACGACCGGTGCACTCGCGCGCCCGTCAGCACCGAGCGTGTACGTGTCGATCCTGCTCGTGGCTTTTTCGGTGACGACGAGGGAACGCCCGTCGGGGCTGAACGACACCTGCGCCGGGGCGGGGTACGCGGTGCTGAGCGGCCGCGTGGAGCCGGAGAGTGGCGTGAGCGTACCCGCGGCGCTCACGGTGAACGCGGTGATGTTGGCCGGCGAGCCGCTGACCATGCTTCCTTCGTTCAGCGCATACAGGAGACGGCCGCGTAAGGAGAGGCTGTAGGGTGCCGCGCCACCGGACGGCACTCTGTCGACGAGGATGAGTCCCGAGCTCGTCACGTCGAAGACGGAGATCTCGTTGCTGCCGACGTTCACGGCGAACAGCCGCGTTCCGTCGTCGCTCAAGATGAGCGGGTTCTGCGAGCCGAGCCGAGGCATGCCCGAGCCACGACCGCCGGTGGCGAAGGTCTTGGTCGAGGCGAGCTTTCCGTTCGCCGCGCGATGCAGGACGACGATCTCGTTGCGCGTCGCATCGTTCGTCTCGACGTACACGTCGCCGGTCGGGTTGCGATCGGGCGTGACGCGGGACGTGCTGGACGCGACGGACGTGCTGGCGGTACCCAGCGAGGCGGTGGGCTCGCGGACATCCGCGCACGCGGCAAGGGCGAGGGAGGCGAACGCGGCGAGTGCGGGGCCAGCGAGGTGCCTGGGGTGCATCGTCATTGCGGCCTGTCCTGGGTCGGAGAGTGAACGTACGGAGGAACCGTCACCGTCACCGACAGAGGCAGATGGCACGCCGCCGCCGCTGGAGGTGGTGGCGGCGTGCAAGCGGTGGTGGCAACTGGAGTTATGGCGTGGCGCCCTGCCGTGACACGATTGCGGCGGCGTTCACGGAACGTCCTCCCTCTCCGAGAGAACGTTCCATGGATCTCAGCGCGGCCTGGGGCCTTCCGTATCCAGCGCCCGCAGATAGGCGATGACCGCGCTGCGCTGGCCGGCGTCGGCCACGGCGAACGGGTGCGGCGCCGAGGGACCGCGGCTTCCATCGAGCAGCCGATCGAGATTCGGCACCGAGTTGTCGTGCAGGAACACCGGCTTGCGCGC
>JBBQYZ010000166.1:0-6605 GCA_038208205.1 Gemmatimonadales bacterium
TGGCCCCATCGGCGGGCGCATGCCGGGTCGGCGGGGTGTCATTGCGCGAGCGGCGCGCGGCTCGCGCCGAGATCGGGCTGATCTCGCACGCGAGCATGCTGTACGGCGCGCTGACCGCGCGAGAGAACGTCGAGTTCACGGCACGCCTGTACGGGCTCGCCGATCCCGTGGCGGCGACGACGCGGGCGCTCTCGGCGATGCGGGTGCTCGACCGCCAGGACTCGGCCGTTCGCGCGCTGAGTCGCGGACTGCAGCAGCGCGTCTCGGTCGCCCGTGCCATCGTGCACGGGCCGACGCTGCTGCTGTGCGATGAGCCATACACTGGCCTCGACGAGGTCGGGAGCGCGGCGCTCACTGGGGCGCTCGCCGAGCGTCGCGCCAGCGGTGCGGCCCTGCTGCTGGTGACGCACAATCTCGGCGAGGGACTCGCGCTGGCGACCCACGCCGCGATCATGCGGCGGGGACGGTTCGCGCGCTACGAAGCGCGTGGGGCGGTGAATGCTGCATCGTACGCGAGCGAGTACCGCGAGCTGGTGACGGCCGATGCGTGACGGCGCTGCGCTGCCGGGTGTTCTCCGCGCCGCCTCGCTCGTGGCGCGCAAGGATCTGGCGATCGAGCTCCGCACTCGCACCGCGTTCTTCTCGGCGCTCGTGTTCGCCCTGCTCGGCATCACCATCTTCTACTTCGCGTGGGACGCCACCGCCGTGGCGGCGATCGATCTCGCGCCCGGCGTCCTCTGGGTGATCTTCACCTTCAGCGGGCTGCTCGGGCTGCAGCGCTCGTTCGGGGTGGAGCAGGCGGATCGCGCGATGGACGCGCTGCTCGCCGCGCCGGTGGAACGAGAGTCGATCTACCTCGGCAAGGCGATGGCGAATCTCGTGTTCGTCGTGGGCGTACAGGTGGTGTCGCTCCCTGCCGTGGCCCTTTTCTACAACGTGCCCCTCGGCGCGGTGTGGGCTCCGCTCACCGCCATCGCCCTGCTGGCCGCCATCGGGATCGTCGCGGTCGGCACGCTGTTCAGCGCCATGGCCGTGAACACGCGGCTGGCTGAGTTGTTGTTGCCGATGCTCTCCCTGCCGTTCTTCGTGCCGATCGTCACGGCGGCGGCACAGACCACGGCACGCCTGCTCGCCGGCCGGCCGGTGGCGGAAGCCTGGCCATGGCTGCGCATCCTGCTCGGCTTCGACCTCGTGTTCGTCGTCGCTTGCGCGGTGGCTTTTCCCTACACACTCGAAGAATGACCGCACGCGTGAACGCAGAAGGAGTGCCGCCGCGCCCCGCTCCCGCCGCCGGGGAACCGCCGCGACCGGCGCTCGTGGACGGCTGGCTCGTTGCCGCCGCGATCGCTGTCGCCGCGGCGTACGTCCGCGCGATCTACTTCACGCCGCCGGACGCGACCCAGGGACTCGTCCAGAAGGTGTACTATCTCCACCTGCCTGCCGCGCTCAACGCCTACATCGCGTTCGCCGTCGTGGCGGTGACCTCGGTGGTGTATCTCTGGCTGCGAGATCCGCGCGCCGACCGCGTCGCGGAGAGCTCGGCGGAAGTCGGCCTGCTGTTCACCACCGTCGTGCTGACGACGGGCCCGATCTGGGGCAAGCCGATCTGGGGCACCTGGTGGACGTGGGACGCTCGACTCACGCTCACCCTGTTCCTCTGGCTCATCTACGCCGGTTATCTGGTGCTGCGGGGTGCGATCATCGAGCCCGAGATGCGAGCCCGCTACTCGGCGGTGCTCGGAATCCTGGGCGCGCTGCTCATCCCGTTCATCCACATGAGCGTGTACCTGTTCCGCACTCTTCACCCGATGCCCATCGTGCTCAAGCCCGAGCGGCCGTCGCTGCCTCCGGAGATGCTCCACACGCTCCTGTTCAGCTTCGCGGCGTTCGTGCTCGTGTACCTGGCGCTGCTTCGCGCGCGATATCGACTCAGCACGGAGCGCGCGCTGCTCGCCGAGCTCGAGCTCGACGCCGACGGAGGACGCTAGCATGGCCGAGACGGGCGCCTACTACCACGCGGCGTACGTCGTCGCCGCAGCGCTGTACCTGCTCTACGCCGCGACGCTCGTGACGCGCCGCCGCCGGGTGATCGCGAGACTGGCGGCATTGGGCGGCGACGGGACACCAGCGAGCACGAAACGCTGATGGACGGGGATGTCGTCGGCCGTGGGATCGTCTACCTGGTGGGCGCCGGGCCGGGCGATCCGGGACTGCTCACGGTGCGTGGTCGCGATCTGCTCGCCTCGTGCGACGCGATCGCCACCGATGCCCTCGCGAACAGGGTGATCGTGGCGGCGGCACGGGCGGCGAATCCCCAAGTCGAAGTGCACGAGGTGGGGAAGCGAGGCGGGAGCGCGGGGTCGGCGACGCAGGACTCGATCAACGCCTTGCTCGTGCGTCTCGGACGGGAGGGCAAGCGCGTCGTGCGACTGAAGGGCGGCGATCCGCTGGTGTTCGGCCGCGGCAGCGAGGAAGCGCAGGCGCTCGCTGCGGCGGGCGTCGCCTTCGAGCTCGTTCCCGGAGTGACCGCCGGAGTGGCCGCGCCGGCGTACGCGGGGATCCCGGTCACGCACCGCGGTGTGGCGACCTCGGTCACCTTCGTGACAGGACACGAAGATCCAGCCAAGGGCGAGGCCCAGACGGATTGGGCGGCCCTCGCCCGGGCCGGTGGGACGATCGTGTTGTACATGGGGGTGAAGACGCTGCCGCGCATCGCCGCAGCACTCGTGGCGGGAGGAATGTCGCCCGACACTCCGGCGGCCGCGGTGCAGTGGGGCACGTACGCGCGGCAGCGCACCGTCATCGCGACTGTGACGACGCTCCCCGACGCGGTGGCGCGCGCGGCGCTCGACGCCCCCGTCATCACCGTGATCGGGAGGGTGGTCTCGCTGCGCGAGGAGATCGGCTGGTTCGACCGCCGGCCGTTGTTCGGGCGTCGTATCGTGGTGACTCGCGCCTCGGCGCAGGCGGGCGGGCTCCGCGCCGCGCTCGCCGAGCTGGGCGCCGAGGTGCTCGAGGTCCCGGCGCTGCGGGTGGAGCCCCTGGACCCGGCGCCGCTACGAGAGGCGCTGTCCCGCCGGGCCGACTTTCAGTGGCTCGTGCTCACCAGCCAGAATGCGGTCGCGATCCTCTGGGACACGCTGCGGGAGGCCGGGCTCGACGCGCGTGCGCTCGCTGGGCTGCGGATCGCCTGCGTCGGCAAGTCGACGAGTGACGCGTTGCTCGCGCGCGGGTTCGCGGCCGACGTGGTGCCGGCGCGGTTCGTGGCGGAGGCGGTGCTCGACTCGCTCTCGGTGCGCGACGACGTGGCCCGCACTCGCGTGCTCTATGTCGCGGCGGAGGGCGCACGAGAGGTGTTGCCCGACGGTCTCCGCGCGCTGGGCTGCACGGTGGACACAGTGCGCGCATACCGCACCGTGCCCGATGGTAGCGGAGCGGATGCGCTACGCGCCGCACTCCGAGACGGCGAGGTGCACGTCGTCACTTTCGCGAGCGCGTCGGCGGTGCGCGGGTTCGTGGACGCGGTGGGAGACGAGCTGGCCCGGCGTGCGCCTGGCGTGTCGATCGGCCCGGTGACGAGCGACGCGGTGCGCGAGGCGGGAATCACGCTCGCGGCGGAGGCGAGCAGCGCGACGATTCCGGCACTGGTGGAGGCGGTGCAGGCGGTCGCGTCCATGGGAGATCGCTTTCCGCTCTGACAGCACGAACGTCAACGCCCCACCCGCCGATCGGGAGGTCCTGGGCCCGACCACCCTCATGGCGCGGCTGCGTTGGCGCTCGCCTTGAAGGCGCCCCTGACCGCTCGCTCGTTCCGCTCCGCCTGCTAGCTTTCCCGAGTGGCCTCATCCACCGGCAGCATAAGGATCGGCACCCGCTCATCAGAACTCGCGCTCCGGCAGGCCCGCCTGGTGCAGACGGCGCTCGAGGCGCGCGGGCTCACGTGTGAGCTCGTCACCTACCGAACGGTGGGCGACAAGCGGCTCGATGAGCCATTGAGCTCGATCGGCGCGAAGGGGCTCTTCACCAAGGAGCTGGAGACCGACCTGCTGCGAGGCAAGACGCAGATCGCCGTGCACTCGCTCAAGGACCTGCCCACCGATTCTCCGGATGACCTGATCGTCGCCGCGGTGCTCGAACGGGAAGATCCGCGCGACGCCCTGGTGGTCAACGGCCGCATCCTCGCACAGTCGCTCGATGACCTCCCGCGCGGGTCGCGGATCGGGACATCGAGCCTGCGTCGTCGGGCCCAGCTTCTCGCCGCGCGTCCTGACCTCGAGGTTGCCGAGCTTCGTGGCAACGTTCCCACGCGCCTCAAGAAGATTGACGAGGGCCGCGTGCATGCCGCCATCCTTGCCGCGGCCGGTCTGCATCGGCTGGGCGCGCACCAGCACATCACCTGTTATCTGGATGCACCGGCCTGGCTGCCCGCGGCGGGGCAGGGGGCGATCGCCGTGCAGGTGCGGGCGGACGATGCGGCGACGCGAGCGCTCGCGGACGCGATGAACGACGCGTCGACCATGCGAGCCGTCGTGGCGGAGCGCGCCTTCCTCGCCGCGCTCGAGGGAGGGTGCCAGGTACCCATCGGTGCGCTCGCGATGCCGACGGCCGAGGGGGGAGGAGTATTGCACGGGCTGATCGCCGACCTCGCCGGCACGCGCGTCGTGCGTGGCAGCATCGTGCTCGACGCGAACGATCCGGCGCTCAGCGGGATTCGTCTCGCGAACCAGCTGCGCGGCGAGGGAGCGAGCGAGATCCTCGAGGGGCTCCGTCGTGCCGAGCACCTACCCTCGCCGCAGCCGGAGTAGGACGTGCCACCTCGTCCGCGTTCTCCGCGTCTGCCGCAACGTCGGCTCGGGTCGCACGATCTTTCCGCTCCCTGCCGAACCAGACTCCACTGATGCCAGCCTTCCCCGAGTATCGTCCGCGCCGCCTTCGCCGGACCGCCGCCCTTCGCACCCTGGTTCGCGAAACGGTGCTCACGCCCTCGCAGCTCGTGCTGCCATTGTTCGCGCGCGCCGGCACCGCGGTACGCCGGCCAGTGTCGTCGATGCCGGGAGTGCACCAAACGTCGGTGGACGAGTTGGTGAAGGACGCTCGTGCCGCTGCCGCGGTGGGCGTGGGCGGGGTGCTGCTGTTCGGCATCCCGGAGCACAAGGATGCCCACGGCAGCAGCGCGTGGGATGACGCGGGGCCGGTGCAGGAGGCGGTGCGCGTACTGAAGCGCGAGCTGCCGCAGCTCGTCGTCATCACGGACGTCTGCATGTGCGAGTACACCGACCATGGCCACTGCGGCATACTGCGTGATGGCGAGGTAGACAACGATGCGTCGCTGGAACTCCTGGCGCGCGAAGCCGTGTCTCATGCGCGCGCCGGTGCCGACGTCGTTGCACCGAGCGACATGATGGATGGACGCGTGGCGCACATCCGCCGAGCGTTGGACGGCGCGGGGTACGAGGACAGGGCGATCCTCTCGTACAGCGCCAAGTTCGCCAGCGCCTTCTACGGTCCCTTTCGCGAGGCGGCCGAGAGTGCGCCGCAGCGTGGGGACCGGCACGGCTACCAGATGGATCCGGGGAATGCCGAAGAGGCATTGCGGGAGAGCTGGCAGGACATCGAAGAGGGAACGGACATGCTCATGGTGAAGCCTGCCGGCCCCTTTCTCGACATCGTCGCGCGGGTGAAGACAGAGACGGGCTACCCGCTCGCCGCGTACCAGGTGAGCGGCGAGTTCGCTATGATTCACGCAGCCGCCGAGCGCGGGTGGATCGATCGCGAGCGGGTCATGATGGAGAGCCTCCTCGGCATCCGACGTGCCGGTGCCGACATGATCATCACCTACTTCGCGACGGATGCAGCCCGGCTGTTGCTCGCCGACGGGCCGCGCGCGTAGGTGGGTCAGTCGGTGGGTCGGGAGGTCGGACAACATCGTGCCCCGACCGCCGCCGCCGTCCCGCCCCACCCACCAACTGACCTACCCACCACCGGATCCTCGATGAAGTACCGCCTCTTTCCCAACACCGACGTTCGCGTGAGCGAGGTCGGCTTCGGCACCTGGACGCTCGCCACCGGCTGGTGGGGCGAGAAGACCGACGCCGAAGCCGTCGGCATGCTGCGCCGCTCGCTCGACGAGCACGGCGTCACCTTCTTCGACGCCGCCGACGCGTACGGGAACGGCCGCGCCGAGCGACAGATCGCCGAGGCATTTCGCGGCCGGCGTGACGAGATCGTGATCGGAACGAAGGTCGGCTACGACATCTACGACGAGGCGGCGCAGCGGAGCCGGCGCGGACAGCAGGAGCTGCCGATGCGCACCGATCCGCAGTTCCTGCGGCTGGCGGTGGAGCGGTGCCTCGAGCGCCTGGAGACCGACCACATCGACGTCCTGCAGCTCCACAACGCGAAGATGGAGCACGTGCGCGACGCCGAGCTGTGGGGCACGTTGCGCGACCTCAAGCGCGAAGGAAAGATCAGGGCGTGGGGGGCGGCGTTCGGGCCGGCGATCGGATGGCTGTACGAGGCCGTGGAGCTGATGGAGCGCGAGCCCGATGTCAATACGATCCAGATGATCTGGAACGTCCTCGAGCAGCACCCCGGCTCGGCCATGA
>JBBQYZ010000167.1:0-6579 GCA_038208205.1 Gemmatimonadales bacterium
CTTGGGTCGCGCGAGCGCCGCGGCGCGGCGCGCCAGCTCGGCCGGCGGCGTGGTGGTGTCGTAGACGGTGAAGAAGCTCAACTCACCGGGCGCCTTCACCCGCAGCAGCTTCTTGTTGAACTGCTTGAGCGCCAGAAAGCCCTGCAACATCTCCGCGCGCCCGGTCACGTGCACAGCCTCCAACGGGCCGACAGCGGTCACCTCGCCGTCCACGTCCACGAGCCCGCGCCGCGCGTCCAGCACGCGCACGTCGCGGGCCTCGGCACTCATTCGCACGAAAGGATGCGCGCGGTCGGCGAGGCTCACCGTGCCGTTCGCGCGCATCGTCCCCTTGGCGCGCGCCACCAGCGAATCGAGCCGCAGGGTGTCGCCCACGAGCCGCAGGTCGGCGACGCCCTCCTCGATGCGCATGCCCGTGGACGCCACGAGCACTCCCGCATCGCGCAACGCGGCGTGGCCCGCATACTCCGGCGCGGCCCAGCTGCCGCGCACGTGCGCCTCGCCCGCCAATCGGCCGCTCACGTCGCGGAAGCTGTCCGCATCGAGCGGCAGCGCCGCGAGGTTCACGCTGTCGAGCACGACGTCGGCCGACAACACGCCCGGGCGTCGGCGCGAGCCGATCACACCGGCGAGCGCGAGATCGATCGGCAGCGACGCGCCGAGCGTGAGCACGCGACGCCCGCTGCTGTCACGGGCGCTCCCCTCGAGCGCAAGGCGTCGCGCATCGTAGCGCGCGCCCACGTCCACGTCGGGCGCACGGGTGCCGCGATAGATCGCCTCGCGGAGCGCCGCGCTCGCGACGATCGACGGTTCGGCGCGCGTCCCGCCAACGCGAGCGGCCGCGGCGAGCGCGCCGTCGGTGGCGGTGGCGTCGCGCTGCATCGCCTGCAGCACGGTGGCCAGCCGCACGTTCTCGGCGGCCACGTCGAGCCGCACCGGACCGTCCTTGTCTATCATGCCGTCGGCGAACAGTCGCCCGCCGGCGGTGCTCTTCAACTCCAGGGAGTCGAGCGCCACGCTACCGTGGTCCACCACCACGACGCCCGGATGCACGAGCCGCCAGACGAGCGAGTCGAAGCGCGCGGAGAGCGAGTCGAGCCGCACGCGCTGCACGCCCGACGCCGGGTGCGTCCAGCTGCCGAGCGCGGCGTATGACACGTGCTGGTCCTGCCGCACGCTGAGGCCGGCCGCCAGTGTACGATCCTGCCAACGCCCCACCGCCTCCACTCGCTCGAATCCGTAGCCGCCCGTCTGCACTTCGACTGCCTCGGCGCGGAATGCGAGAGGGCTCGACCTGTCGCGCGCATTCGTCGAGGTCACCTGCGCGTCGAGCGAGCGCACCGAACTGCCGCGCGCCACCAGGTCGCGCCCGCGCACCGTGGCGTCCACACCCAGCCGCTGCAGGCTGCCGCGCAGTGTGGCGAGCGCGCTGAGCGAGCCGGCAAGCGAGTCGCGGCGGATAGGGGGCAGAGTGTCGAGGATCAGCGCCTCGCCCGGCGGCAGGCCGAGGGCCAGTCGCTCGATGCGCGTCGCCTCGAAGCGACGGGCGGAGTCGGCGCGTGCGGCGGCGAGCCGTGCACCCTGACGGCCCGATGCCGCGGCAACGCTCGTGCTGTCGCTCGTGCCGATCCAGCGGCGGAAAGCGGCGAGCGAATCGACCGTGATGGCGACGCGCATCGTTCCCTGGCGCGAGGCGACGAGTCCGAGCGTACCCCCGGCCCGTGCGGCGGCGCCCCCGGCGTCGACGATCAATGTGTCAGCACGCAGCAGTCCGCCGGCCACGGCGAGCCGCGCCGTGAGACGATCCACACCGAAGGTGTCGTAGCGCGACCGTACGAGGTCCGCGGCGAGCACCGCATTCGCCGTGGCGGGCAACGTTCCCTGGCCGCGGGCCGAGACCCGGCCCGTCAACCGCGTGCTCGGCGCCCGCCGCGAGAAGGCGCTCGCATCGAACGCGTCGAGCGCGACGGCGACGTCGTAGCGGGTGCGCGAGCCGCGCGGCGAGACGGTCCCACCGCCATCGATCGATCCGCCGCCGCTCGTCGAGCGCAGCGCGCCCGACACGCGCAAGTCGCGCGTGGTTCCCTCGGCGTGCACGCGACCGCTCACGTCTCCGCGCAACAGGGCGGCGGGCGCGAATCGGCCGACTGTGGCGAGCGACAGGGGTTGCAGCGTCGCGTCGGCGACCACACGCCCCCCGTCGGTCTGATAGCGGCCGCTCCCGACCACGTGCGAGCGGTTGGCCGCCTCCACGTGGGTGAGATCGCCGCGCACGTTCCATCCCTCGCGCGCGGCGCCGTTCACGAGTGCGGTGCCGCTCACCGTGCCGCCGAGCGGCAGCGTGACGCCGCTGCCCGAGAGGGTGGCCACCTGCAGGGGGCGAAGATCGACCCGCAGCTCCCGGGCGCGAATGCCACCGGTCACGCCAAGCCCGCCGCGAGCGAGCACGTGGCTGCGGCCGGCGCTGGCGTCGTCGAATTGAAGGTCGGCGTCGAGCTGGAGCGCGCTCGGTGGCCCTGCCAACGCGAGATGTCCGTCGAGCGTACCGGTGCGCCGCAGCGCCAGCGATGGCGCCAGCTCGTGCACGATGTCCGTCGTCAGACGCGCCACGGTGACGTCGGCGCCGCGCACGACCACCTCCCCTTTCTCACCGTGGAGCTTCACGCGCGAGACCGCGACGTTCCCCACCAGCGACGCGGCGCGGTAGCGCACGTTCGCATCCGACAGCGCGTAGTCCGCGCTGTCGCCGTGCGTGCGCATGGCGAAGCGGAAGCGGCCGCCACCCTGCACGGGCAGCTTCGGATTCAGCCACCGCAGGTCGGCAAGCGCGATCGGCGCCGCCGTCACGGTCACGGAAAGTCCGCGCCCGCCCAGTCCGATGCGCCCGTCGCCCGAGAGCTGCGACGCCGGGAGCGCGACGCGGGCGCCGCGCCACCAGAGCGAGTCCTTGCCGGCGTACACCGTTCCGGCGAGCGAGCGCACGTCGAGCGCGGGCGGCCGGTACGGCTCGGCGAGCATGGAGAGCGAGGCGATCTGCACCACGGTGGGCCGGCCCTGCGATGCGACCTGCACCACCGGGATGCGAGCGTCGATGTCGTGGAGCTCCATCACCCGCTGGAAGCCGCCCGCGGTGCGCTCGGTGTTGCTGCGCGCGCCGGGCGCGAGTGCCGCGGCGATCGCCGAGTCGCGGGCGCCTGGCGCGAGGGTGGAGTCGGGCCGCCACGGCGCACGGTACACGAGCCGGCCGTGCCGGATGGTGACATCGGCGATCTCCGGCGGAGTCCCGTGCTGCGTCGTGTCCCTGGGCGAGCCGCTCGGGCGCATCAGCGTCTGGAAGTTCCACTGCGCGCCCTGGCGCTTGTCGAGCACCACGTACGGCGTGTCGAGGGTGACCGACCTGACGACCACGCGCCCGCGGAGTGCGGGCAGCAGCGCGTACGCGACCTGCGCGCGGCGCGCGGTGAACACGGGCGCGCCGGTGCTGTCGGCGACGCGCACGTCGGTGAGCGTCGCGCCAGACAGGAGGTTGCCGCGCAGCCGGCCGATCGAGAGCCGTCCGGTGAGGCGGTCGTTCGCCTGCGACACCAGCACCCGCCGCACGCGCTCGTTGCCCCACGGCGTGGTCGCGAGCACCAGGACGATCAGCGCGCCGAGCACGATGGGAAGCACCACGACGATGAGCAGCGTCCGCGCGATGCCGCGCCCGCGGCCCGGCCGAGGCGTGATGGTGCGCGGCGCGCCGACGCTCGAGACCGGCGACGGGCGGCGCGCGGCGGGCCAGCTCAAAACGCCTGCCCCATCGCGAAGTGCATCACCAGCCGGCGCGCGATCGAGTGCAGCGTGCCGGTGGTCGGGTCGATCGGCGAATAGGACTTCTCGCGCGCGAGCCGTACGATGCGCTCGCCGCCCGCCGCGTCGGTCGTTGCCGCAACCACGGGGAGCGTGCGGGCGCCCACCGGGCGGAGCCCGAGGTCGAGCCGGATCACGCCGAGCGGCGAGCGGAAGCGGAAGCCACCACCGGGGGTGATCGCGCCGCGCCCGCGCGCAGGCGAGGCGAGGCCGCTGGTGCCCACGTACGCGCCGTCGAGGAACGCGACGGCGCCGAGCTGCTTCGCGAGCGGGATGCGCAGCTCCGCGCTCGCCTCGATCACGCTGCTTCCTCCCGTCGGGCGCACGAAGACATCGGTCGGTGCTACGCCCGTGGGGTCGCAGCTCGCGTTGGCGATCGTGGCGTCGGTGCAGCCCGCGGCGAGCAGCGACGCGCGCCGCACCTGCAGCACCTGAGGTCCGAGCTCGTTCTCGGCGAACCCGCGCACCGACTGCATGCCGCCGGCGTAGAAGCGGGCGCGCGGGTGGAGGATGCCGGGACCATCGCCCGCCACGCCGAGCGCGGCGCGGTCGCTGGCGAGCGGGCGCACGTAGCCGGCGCGCCCGTGCAGCGCGAGCACGAACGGGAGCTTGCCCTCGTCCGCGTCGGCGGCCTCGCGGCGGAGCGCGCGGTAGAACGAGGCGTCGGCGGCGACGCGGTTGTGCGCGAAGGTGGAGCCCGTTGCGCTCGAGGCGTGCTCCACGTCCATCACGGCGGTGTAGCCGCTCGTCGGCGCCTCGAGGTCGTCGGCGCGATCGATCCACGCGCTCACTCCAACCGGAGCGAGCCGCTGGCGGCGCGAGAGCGCGTCGATCGTGGCGTTGTCGCAGATGCCGTAGCCCGCGCAGAAGTACACCGCGCCGCCCTGGACGCGTGTGGTCTCGAGGCGATAGTTCAGGCCGACCGGCGCCCTCGGGGCGAGCTCGCGCACGACGCCGAACGTGGCGCCGGCGTCGTCGTCGATCACCACGCCCGGCAGCGAGCGCCGGCCGGCGAACAGGGTGAGCGACGCCGAGGTGCGCGGGCCGGCGATCCAGGGCTGGGTGAGCGTGAGCGAGCCCTGATAGGTGGGGCGAAGAAAGATGCGCTGGTCGATGGCGTCTGCGGGGATGGCCTGCCGGAAGAACGCGCGCCCGTTGAGCTGCTCGCCGAGCAGGTTGCCCGCGTTGGCGCGCAGCGAGAGCCAGCGACCCGCGCCGAGTGCCGTGTTGCGCAGCTCGACGGCCGCCTGGCCGTATTCGATCGTGTTGAAGCCGAGCGTCACGCGCGCGTGGTGCGGCTGCGTCTCCGTCACGGCGACGGTGATCTGCTTGACACTGTCGCCGGCGGGCGGCGTGACGACCAGCGCCCGCGCGATGCCTGGCGACTGGAAGAGCCGGCGCTCCGTCTCGAGCACCGCGTCGCGGGTATACAGCGCGCCCGGCTCCAGCAGCGAGGCACGTCGGAGCACGGCGTCGCTCAGCACCGCGTTCCCCTCGAAGGCGACGCTGCCGACGCGTGTGATCCAGCGCGGGTCGATGTCGATGCGCACGGGCACACGGCCTGACGCACCGGCGCGCGGGACCGTGGTGTCGATGAGTGCATCGCCATAGCCCTTGTTCCAGATGGCCGCGCGCAGGCGCGCCAGCGTGCTGTCGAGCGCGACGAGGCTGAGCGGCTCATCCTGGCGCAGCGCGACGGCGGCGTCGAGCTCCTGCGCGGAGAGCACGGTGACGCGCTGATTCACCATGACTGACGCGACGCGGGTGGGTTCGCCCTCCACGATGCGGAAGGTCACGATCGTTCCGCGCCTGGCGGGCGAGAGCAGCGTGTCCACCTGGGCGTCGCGGTAGCCGCGGCGGAAGTAGTAGACGCGGAGGCTCGTGATGTCGTCGCCGAGCGCATCGCGCGTGGTGCGGCGCCGGTCGGTGAAGAGCTGGTTCGGCGTGACCTTGCAGAGCGGGATGAGGAAGGGGAGCCGGCAGGTCGAGGCGCGGGTGAAGATGACCGACCTGAGATCCGTCGTGGAGACGGCCGTCGCGCCATCGAACACCAGCGCAGCGACGTCCAGCGAATCGTGCAGCCCGGCGGCCGGCGCGCTCGACTGGGCGCGCACGGCGGCTGGCGCCATCGCGAGGAGCGACGCCGTGGCGAAGAGGCAGAAGGGACGGCTAAAAGCTTGCACGAATGGGAGTTGGGCCCGGTCGGGGCGGGCTGGACCGTAGTGCGAAAAATGGGCCGGCTGAATCGGTAGGTCGGTAAGTGGGTAATCGGTAAGTCGGGACTGCGAAGGGCACACCGGAATCTGCTCGGTGTGCCCTTCTGTCCTCGTCCTGACCTACGGACGAACCGACCTACCGACCCGCCACTAGTACCGGTAGTGCTCCGGCTTGTACGGCCCGTCGACCGGTACCCCGATGTACGCTGCCTGGTCCTTCGAGAGCCGGGTGAGCTTCACGCCGAGCTTGTCGAGATGCAGCCGCGCGACCTTCTCGTCGAGGTGCTTGGGAAGGGTGTAGACCTTTCGCTCCAGCTTGTCCGCGTTCTGATGCAGCTCGAGCTGCGCCATCACCTGATTGGTGAACGACGCCGACATCACGAAGCTCGGGTGGCCGGTGGCGCAACCGAGGTTGAGCAGACGTCCCTCCGCCAGGATCATGACGCTGTGGCCGTCAGGGAAGACGAACTCGTCGTACTGCGGCTTGATGTTGATGCGCGTGATGCCCTTCTTC
>JBBQYZ010000168.1:0-6576 GCA_038208205.1 Gemmatimonadales bacterium
CTGATGATCAACGGCGTGGCGCACGGACCGATGAAAGGAACCGCGACCTGCCAGCTGCACATGCGCAGCTTCAAGGATGGCGACACCATCGTCATCGAGCCGTGGCGCGCGCGGGCGTTTCCGGTGATCAAGGACCTGGTCGTCAATCGTGGCGCACTCGACCGGATCATTGCCTCCGGCGGGTTCGTATCCGCGCCCACCGGCAGCGCGCCTGACGGCAACGCGATCGCGGTCCCGAAGGACGATTCGGACTCGGCGATGGACGCTGCCGCCTGCATCGGATGCGGCGCCTGCGTCGCTGCCTGTCCCAACGGGTCGGCCTCCCTGTTCACCGGGGCCAAGGTGTCGCATCTGGGACTGCTGCCGCAAGGACAGCCCGAGCGATACCGGCGCGCCCTGAAGATGGTCGCCCAGATGGACATCGAGAGCTTCGGGGGATGCACGTTCTTCGGTGAGTGCCAGGAGGCCTGTCCGAAGGAGATCAGCATCGACGTGATCTCGCGGATGAATCGAGACTTCCTCAAGGCGGCCCTCACCGCACCGGACGAGCGCGTGGGAAGCGGAGACGCCTGATCCGCCGCACGATCGGCGAATGGGCGAGTGGGCGAGTGGGCGAGTGGGCCACGTGCGACGTGCACGTGGCCCGCTTGCTGCACCCCGCATGCTCGACCCGAACCTGGAGCACGCATGGTCGACCGGCCGACGGACGGGGGGAGCTTCCCCGAAGATCGCTACAGCAATCCAGAAGCCGCGTTGGGCGGCGCCGACGCGGTGGAGAAGACGAGCTACGTGACCGGCAGCGGCACTGATCCGGAGAAGCGGGATCCGACGCCGGTCGGTCAGCGCAAGGGAGAGGGAAGCGTGACCGCCAACGTGTCGGCCGGCGGTGGGCAAGGGGCGACCTGGGCGATCATCGTGTTCCTGCTCATCGGTGCGGTGCTGGTGTACCTGCTGGGGTTTGGTCGCTAGCTGACAGGTCGCGCGCGCTCACGCGGAGACAGTGAACGCCTCTCGCGGAACCAATCGCCGCGCCTCAAGTTTCGCCGGGTACTCTCGGTCAAACTTCTGGAGGCATGCGTGCGAACTGCTCGACATCTTTGCGTGCCGCTCCTGGTCATCTGCGCCGGCGTTCCGTCGATCGCCGTCGCGCGTGGGCAGGAGACCGCGTTGCCACCCAGCACGGTTGGTGAGCGCTATGTGAAGCGGGAAGTTTCCGTGCCCATGCGCGACGGCACGCGCCTCTTCACGGCGATCTACACGCCGCGCGACACCACGCGGACGTATCCCATCCTCCTGATGCGCACCCCGTACGGCGTGGCACCGTACGGGGCGAACGCCTACCCGACGTCGCTCGGCCCGTGGAAGGCCTTGCAGGACGATGGGTACATCTTCGTCAACCAGGATGTCCGTGGGCGATACATGAGCGAGGGGTATTACCAGTTCATGACGCCGCACCTCGCGGTGAAGCGCGACGTGACGGACGTCGACGAATCGAGCGACACCTACGATACGATCGACTGGTTGATCAAGAGCGTGCCCGGACACAATGGGCGAGTCGGGACCTGGGGCAACTCCGCGCCCGGGTTCTTCGTGGCGGCGGGGCGGCCCGACGCGCACCCGGCCCACAAGGCGGCCTATCCCTCGGCGCCGATGATCGACTGGTACCTTGGCGACGACCGGCACCACAACGGCGCCCTCACGCTCGCGCAGACGTTCAACTTCCTGAGCGCGTTCGATCAGCCGCGAAGTGGGCTCGTGACGTCGTATCCAACCCGGCCCACCTTCGGTACCTCCGACGGCTACAGCTTCCATCTGCGCACTGGACCCACCGGGTCGTATTCGGCCGACAAGCTGCTCGGTCGCGTGGCGTTCTGGGATACGATCATGGCGCACCCGAACTATGACGCCTACTGGCAGCGGCGGGGCATCTGGAAGCACGAGAAGAACATCAAGCCCGCCGTGCTCACCGTCGGAGGCTGGTACGACGCCGAAGATCCGTATGGCCCACTGCGACTCAACCAGTCGCTTCAGGAGATGAGCGCCTCGACGCCGCGCACGTTCGTGATGGGACCGTGGACGCACGGATCCTGGAATCGCGCGGACAACGACACGCTCGGCGTGCTGCGGTTCGAGAGCAAGACCGGCCAGTTCTTCCGCGACAGCATCGGTTTTCCCTTCTTCTCCTGTATTCTCAAGGATCGGTGCGGCGCGCCGCTTCCTCGCGTCGCCGCGTTCCAGACCGGCGCGAACCGGTGGCGCACTTTCGACGCCTGGCCGCCGAAAGGGACGCAGAGCCGACGACTCTATCTCCGCGAGAATGGCGGCCTCGCCTTCGACCGTCCGCGGACGCGGGTCGGGGCCGACTCCTATGTGAGCGATCCGGCGAAGCCGGTGCCGTACACCGCCGCGCTCTCGTTCGGCTACTACCCGCTGTACCCGATCGAGGATCAACGCTTCGCCAGTCGCCGCCCCGACGTGCTGGTCTACCAGACCGCACCACTGGACGCGGAGCTGACGTTGGCGGGACCGATCGGCGTGAACCTCCAGATCGCCTCGACCGGCACGGACGCGGACTTCATCGTGAAAGTCGTCGACGTGTGGCCGGATGTGCCGCTGGCCGGACGCGGCGCGACCACCCCGCTGGACGGCTATGAGCAGCTGGTCAAGGGCGACGTCTACCGCGCACGGTGGCGTCGCTCGCTCGAGACGCCGCAACCGCTCGTGCCCGGCAAGCCGGACTCGGTGACGTACGTGCTCCACGATGTATTCCACACCTTCAAGCCGGGACATCGGCTGATGGTGCAGGTCCAGAGCAGCTGGTTTCCGCTGATCGACCGGAACCCGCAGACGTTCGTGCCGAACATCAACACCGCGCAGGCCAGCGACTTCCGCCCCGCCACGATGACCGTGTTCCGCTCCGCCGAACGGTCGTCCCACCTCGTGCTTCCGGTGTTGCCGTGATCGTGCGTGCGTGCTGTGTTGCCGTGGCGCTTCCGCTCGTGGCGATCGCTCAGACCGCGCAGCTGTTGCCAGCGCCGTCGGGACGAGCCACCCTCCGCTTCGAGATCGTCGTCCCGCCGAGCGTGCGCGCCGAGCCGACGACCGGCAGAGCGTACGTCATGTTCGCCAGGACAAACGACCGCGAGCCCAGGCTGCAGGTCGGCCGCGTTGGCGCGCCGATGTTCGGGCGCGACGTGGACCGACTCCGCGCCGGCCAGCCCGCGGTGATCGACGGAACCGATCTCGGCACCCCGGTGACCGATCTGGCCGACATCCCCGCGGGCGAGTACTGGGTGCAGGGATTCGTGAACGTGTACAGCGAATTCCATCGCGCCGATGGGCACACGGTGTGGATGCACGACGACCAGTGGGAAGGGCAGCAGTGGAATCGCTCGCCCGGCAACCTGTACAGCGTTCCGCAGCGGGTGCGCATCGATCCGATGTCGCGGCAGGTCGTGCGACTGCTCGCCGATCAGACGATTCCCCCGATCGAGATCCCGGCGGACAACGAGTTCGTGCGGCGAATCAAGTTCCGGAGCCCGTCGCTCAGCGCGTTCTGGGGACGGCCGGTCTACCTCGGCGCGACCGTGCTGCTGCCCGCCGGTTACGTGCGGTCGACGACGCGATATCCGGTGAACTACGTGCAGGGGCATTTCTCGCTCGCATCGCCGTACGCCTTCGACCGCGACACCGCCTTCCGTCGCGCCTGGATGAGCCCCACCTTTCCGCGGCTGCTAGCCGTGACGTTTCAGCATCCCTCGCCGTACTTCGACGACTCCTACGCGGTGAACTCGGTGAACGGCGGCCCGTACGGCGACGCGCTCATGCAGGAGCTGATTCCCGAGATCGAGCGGCGCTATCGCACGATCGGGCAGTCGTGGGCTCGCTGGTTGTCCGGTGGCTCGACGGGGGGATGGGAGGCCCTCGCGCTCCAGATCTGGCATCCCGACTTCTTCGGCGGCACTTGGGCTTACTGTCCGGATCCCGTCACGTTCACCGACGTCGAAGGGGTGAACATGTACAAGGACGAGAACGCGTTCTACAAGGTCGTCGGCGACTGGCATCGCACGCCGACGGTCAACTCGCGCGAGATCAACGGCGAGATCCGGCAGACGTCTCAGCAGCGCAACTGGATGGAGCTCGTGAACGGGACGAAGGGCCGCAGCGGCACGGGCCAGCTCGACATCTGGTCGGCCGTATTCGGGCCGATCGGATCCGACGGCTACTTCAAGCCCGCGTTCGACAAGCGCACCGGCGTGATCGACCGTTCGGTCGTGCAGTACTGGAAGGAGAATTACGATCTCCTGTACTATCTGCAGCGCAACTGGCCGGCCGTGGGACCCAAGCTCGTGGACAAGCTCCACGTCTACGTGGGGAACATGGACAACTATCACCTGGATCGCGCCACCCGCGAGCTCGAGGCGTGGTTGCGCACGACGGAGAATCCGCATTACCCGGGTGAGTTCATGTATGGCGACCAGAAAGGCCACTGCTGGTCCGGACCCGTTACCAGCGCCGAGCGGTTGGTCGAGATGGGGCAGTATGGCCTGCGCACGAAGCCCGCGGGCGAAACGACCCCCTGGTGGACCTATTGAATCGCATCCTCCCCTCCCTCCCTGGAGCACGCATCGTGAATCGATCTCGTTGGTGGACCGTCGCCTTCCTCGTGGGGCTGGCCGTGCCAACCCACGCGCAGACCCGCACGATCACCGGGACCGTGGTCGAGGAGGGCACGAGGGCGCCGCTCGCTTCCGCCCAGATCGTGCTGAAGGGGACCACCGTCGGTACCCTGACGCGCGAGAATGGCACCTTCACGCTACAGGTGCCCGCCGGTGCCATCGTGCTCTCGGTTCGGCGCATCGGCTACCCGCAGACGGAGGTGCGTGTCGCGGCGAGCTCGGCGACCGTGGACGTCGCGCTGCGGCGCGATGCCCTCAAGCTCGATCAGGTGGTGATCACGGGGCAGGCGACCGGCATCTCGCGACGCAACCTCGCGACGTCCGTCGCGAGCGTGAGCGCGGAGGAGGTCACGAAGGTCACTGCCCAGTCGATCGAGAACGCCTTTCAGGGCAAGATCGCCGGCGCACAAATCTCCCAGTCCACGGGCGCGCCGGGCGGCGGCAACCGCATCCGCATTCGCGGCATCTCGTCGATCCTCGGCTCGGCGCAGCCGCTGTACGTCGTGGATGGCGTCATCGTCAGCGACGTATCGATCGGGTCCGGCACCAACAAGGTGACGCGCGCGTCCGGCAGCGGCATCTCGGTCGGCAGCCAGGAGAATCCCGCCAATCGCATCTCCGACCTCAACCCGAACGACATCGAGAACGTCGAGATCCTCAAGGGCTCGGCCGCCTCGGCGATCTACGGGTCCAAGGCGTCCGGCGGCGTGATCATCATCACGACCAAGCGCGGCGACGTCGGTGCGCCGAAGTTCTCGCTGCGACAGGGCGTGGGAACCTCCCGCCTCGCGTACAAGAACGGCTCCCGTCGCTTCACCAGCGCGGCCGACGCCGTCTCCGCGCTGGGCCCCGCCGCGGCGCAGTACTACGACCCGACCGTCTTCATCGACTACGAGGACGTCACCTACGGGGAGCACCCGGTGAACTCGGAGACGTCCATCAGCGTGAGTGGCGGCGCCGACAACACGCGCTACTTCGTCTCCGCGCTGACCCGCGACGAGCAGGGCATCGTCCGGAACACCTACGCCGCCAAGTCCGGCATCCGGGTCAATCTCGACCAGCGTCTCGGGTCCGGCTTGATGCTGCAGGTCGGCCAGGAGGTGCTCCGCACCAGCAACGACCGGGGGCTGTTCGGCAACGACAACGCCGGAAACTCCGTCGCCTACACCCTGACGAAGGTGCCGAGCTTCCTCGACATCCGTCGCAGGGAAGACGGGTCATTTCCCGTCAATCCGCTGTATAACTCGAATCCGCTGCAGACTGTCGACCTGTTCAAGAACAACGAGTCCGTGTGGCGCAGCATCAGCACCGCACGGCTCACCTACGATGCCTGGTCCGGCGCGCGGCAGAAGCTCCAGCTCATCGCGTATGGCGGCGCCGACGTCCTGAACCAGAAGAACCTGATCTTCTCGCCGCCCGAGCTCCAGTACGAGCCCCTCGACGGGTTGCCCGGGACCTCGGCGGTGTCGTACAGCGACAACGTGCAGAGCAATGTGAACCTGAACGCCGTGCACAGCTGGACGCCCCGGCCGAGCATCGGGATCACCTCGCAGCTCGGCACGCAGTACGAGCGCCGGCGGCTCGGACAGAGTCGCGCGTCGGCGCAGAACCTGCTCGGCGGATTGCAAGTCGTGACCGCCGGCACGGTGCGCGACGTGGACGAGAGCCGCCTCGAAGTGAACGACTTCGGCATCTTCGCGCAGACGGAGATGCTGTGGAACGAACGGCTGCTCCTCACCGTCGGCGCGCGGGCCGACCGCAGCAGCAACAACGGCGACACGAAGAAGTTCTTCGTCTTCCCGAAGTTCTCGGCGTCGTATCGCCTGCCGGAGCTCCGGCCCGGCCTCGTGGACGAGCTCAAGTTTCGCGCGGCGTACGGCGAGACGGGCAATCAACC
>JBBQYZ010000169.1:0-6569 GCA_038208205.1 Gemmatimonadales bacterium
AAGAAGTTCCCGAGGTTGACCGTCCCGCCGACGTTCGGCACCTGATTGGCCTGCGCCGCCGGATCGAACGCCAGCGTGAAGCCGCCCCCCGTGCAGGACGCTGCCGGTCCCGGCGTGCAGAGGGCCGACGCCGGCCCGGAGAACGTGCCGGCCGTGGTGTAGCTGACGTTCTGTGCGCTCGCCGGCGCGGCAACGAACGCCGTGGCCAGCAAGGCCCCCGCAAATACCCGTGTTCCGATCCGCATGCACCTACCCTCCGAAAAAGAAGTGCCCCCCCACCGCGACCGGTAAGGCCGGTCGCCACCTCGGCTCGCAGACATTCGTCTACGTGGCCGTCGGACAGAGCAACCACCGCGCCCGTGCAGCGTCGCGCTGCCCGGTGCGGCTTCCCGCCAACGTCTCACCAACCCTTCTGCCCGAAGAGCATCACCGGTAGCGTCAGCGTCATGATCCGCAGATCCTCGAGCATCCCCTGGCGCTGGAGATACTCCAGGTCATAGCGCACCTTGCGGCGAACGTCGTCGACGCAGGAGTCGTATGGCTGATTGATCTGCGCCCAGCCGGTGATCCCCGGCTTGACGCGCTGGCGACAGCGATACTCGGGAATGTCGGCGCTCAGATCGGCGAACAGCGTCGGACGCTCCGGGCGCGGCCCCACGATGTTCATGTCGCCGAGCAGCACGTTGATCAGCTGCGGGAGCTCGTCGAGTCGCGTCCGGCGGAGCAGCCGGCCAACCGAGGTGACGCGCGGGTCCTGCCTCGACGCCCACACGGCGCGGCCGTCGGCCTCAGCGTTCACGTGCATCGTCCGGAACTTGAGCATGCGGAAGGGGCGGCCACCAAGGTCGTACACCCGGCGCTCGTGGCCCGCGGAGCGCGGCGTACGCCGGTCGACACCGACACGCACCTGGGAGTAGAACACCGGGCCGTGCGAGGTGACCATCACCGCCAGGGCGATCAGCAGCAGGATCGGCGAGAGCACGACCAGGGCGACAAGGGCGATCGAGAAGTTCACGCCGCGGCAGAGCGAGTCATACCGGTCTCGCGGGGAGATGTCCGTCGTGACCGTTGTCTCGATGCGAGTGTCGGCGAACGGAGTCGGCACCAGCTCGAGCACGCGTTCGAGCGCGAACTCTTTCGCGACCGACCGCGTGGAGGTGGCGTTGCCCGTGCTTCTCGAGACGGACGAATGGTCGTTCACGGCGTCCGCAACTGCACCCTGCATCGCTTCGATCTCCACTTGCTGTCATGAACCAACGCGGTGTGACGGGCCTACCGTTTCACCGCGGCGCAGCCCCTGCGCGCGTGCTGTTTTGCAGGCGTAAGGCAGACGTCTGATTTATCGCAGTAACGCACATCACAGGCCATCGACGTGACGGAAGAACCCCTCTCACCGCAGGGCGTTCCAGATCGAAGTTGCTTGATCCGATTGACGTTGTTTTGAACGCCGAATCCGATCGCTCCACTGCCGAATCGCGCGAGAGATCGCGATCGATCCTACGCCCGGCGAATTTCGTCCGGCGGGCGCTCCGTTGGCGGGACGCCCGACCTGGCGCAGCGCCATTGTCGTGCCTTCGCGTTTCCGACATCGGGGGCGCGGCGGATCCTCGCGAGCGAACGACCCGACGGTGCGGCCCAGCGTTACCGGGGCAGTCCCGACAGCTGAAGCGCCTCCTCGAAAACCGAGAGCGTCCGTCGTGCCGTCTCATCCCAGCTGAACAGCGAGGCCTGTACCAGGCCGGCCTGGCGCATGGAAGCGCTCACCAGCGGATCGCCCAGCAGTCGGATGAGGACGGCCGCCAGATGGCGGTCGTCGTGCGGCTCGACCCACGCCACGGCGTCGCCACCGACTTCGGGGAGGGAGGAGGCACGAGCGCACACCACCGGAGTGCCGAGCTGCATCGCCTCCAGGGGGGGCAGACCGAACCCCTCGTAGAAGGAGGGCACGACAAGCGCCTCCGCCGAGCGATAGAGAACGGCCAGGTCCTCCTCGGACACGAAACCAAGCGTTCGCTTCCATGCCGCCTCCTCCGCGGCGCGCTCATCGCGCGGTCCGGCGAGGACCAGCGTCACCGCCGGGTTGGCGGCGACCACCCGGGGCATCGCGCGCTCGAGGAGCGCCAGGTTCTTGCGCGGATCGGCGGCACCGACAGCGAGCAGGTACGGTTTCCGAACACCGTGCCGTTCGAGCACCTCGGCGTCGCGGCCGGCGGCAGGCGCGATGAAATCGTCCGCCGCGAGCAGCACGACGCGCATCTTGTCGTACGGCACGTGCAGGTAGTGGTGAACCTCGTCGGCCGTGAACGACGAATCGGTCACGATCAGGGTGGCACGACGGGCCACCGCCCCGTACCGCATGCGCCAGCGCAGGTTCTTTCTCCACTTGAGCAGCCGCGGATCAGGCAGCGCGAGGGGCGCGACATCATGCACGGTCACCACGACTGGGCCGTGCGCCGGCAGCGGGTCAGCCACGTTCCACGGGTACCAGAAGACGTCGGCGCCACACCGCGTCAGCTCGCTCACCGGCCGCGCCTCGATGCGCTGACGGGTGCCTGGGTGCGCGGCAAGCATGGCCTCCACCACCGCGATGTCGCGGGCACGCTTGACGAAGAGGATGATCCTCAACCCCGGCCGTTGCGCGAGCAACCGAGGCAGGAGTGCCCGCACGTAGCGCCCGATGCCCCGCCGCTCGCGCGCAAAGCGTGTCGCCTCGACGGCGAGCGCCATCGGCGACGGCATGTCCTCCAGATTGGCGTGCGACCACCGCGGGTCCATCACTCTCGACTCGGTCACGAACGCTGGAGATGGTGGGGGTTGGTCCGCCGGTGCAGCTGCCCGTGCCTAGTCAACGGTACGCCAGGTCCCCTCGCAAGAGGCCTGACATGTCGTGACCGCACCCACGGGACACCCGAGGGCAGGCGCCCCGCCGGCGACCCCGTCAGCCGCGCTGCAACTCGGCGCGTCGGACCGCGATGGCAGTCGCCGCGACGGCGAGGGTTGCGACATCCCGCACGAGGGAGATGCGGAAGAAACCGCGTCCTCCGTCGCCGAAGGCAATACCGGGGGTGACGACGACGCTGTCCCGGTCCATGAGCGTCCTCACCCAGTGCCAATCCTCCACGCCATCCGGGGCAGGAAGCCAGAGATACATCGAGGCCCCGGGTACGGGCACCGTCCAGCCGGCGCGAGAAAGTGCCTGTATCACGGCATCGCGGCGCGCACGGTACTCGGCGACCTTGGGCGGAACGAGCTCGGCTCGGTGCTCCAGTGCGTGCGCGGCCGCGTACTGAACCGCCGTCGGCGTGCCGTATCCGACGTTCGTGCGATAGGCCGCGAGGGCGTCGATGGCCGAGGCGCTTCCGACGGCGAAGCCAATCCGCAGGCCCGCCATGCTGAAGGTCTTGGAGCAGGAGTGGAACTCGATCACGACGTCGTGATCGGGGTCAGACTGCAGCGCGCTCGGCGCGGCCTCAGCGCCGAAGGTCAGCTCGCTGTAGGCCAGATCGCTCACGAGGAGGAGATCGTGCCGCCGCGCGAAAGCGACGGCCCGATCGAAGAACTCAGCGCCGACGCGCGCTCCCGTTGGGTTATTCGGGTAGTTCACGATGAGCAAGCGTGCCCGCCGTGCGTCGTCGGCCGGGATCGCGTCCAAATCCACGACGAAGTCGTCCGCCGCGCGCATGGGCACCCAGCGCACCTCCGCGCCACTGAGCCACGCGGCGCGAGCGTAGACCGGGTAGTAGATCGCGGGCACCAGCACGACGTCTCCGGGAGCACAGAGCGCGGCGATGATGCCGGCGATCCCCTCCTTGGCGCCGCTGAGCGCGATCGCCTCCCGTGCGGGGTCGATGCGGACGCCGAACCGCGACTGCATGAAGCCGGCGATGGCATCGAAGAAGCGCGGCGCGCCCCGGAACGGCGGGTAACCCTGCATCCCAGCCTCGCGCGCCGCCGACGCGAGCGCTTCTACAACTCCGGGCGCCATCGGCAGATCTGGGCTGCCGATGCCGAGATCGACCAGTGCCGCGCCCCGCGCGCGAGCCGCCGCCGCGAGCCGATCCAGCTCGGCGAATACGTAGGGCGGGAGGCTGCGAAGCGTCGCGGTCTGGACGAGGGTCACGGCGATTCCGGTCGCGGGTCGGCGGGCGTTCGGAGTGAAGCTAGTCGCGCGGACGCCACGACTGCACCTCCACCGACTCCTTCTCGCGCCACGCAGCGGACGCGGCTACTGCTGCGCCGTGAAGAGAGCAGCCATCTCGGCGGGATCGCTCGTTCGCGTGAGCGCGAGCATCAGGAGCACGCGCGCCTTCTGCGCGTTGAGGTCGCCGGCGCCGACCATCCCGTCATCCCGTGCGATCGGCACCCGGCCCGACCCGGTGCGTGTGCACACCACGACTACCACGCCGCGTGATCGGGCGCGACGCAACGCTCCGGTCTGCCCGGGCGCGATCCCGCCGCGCCCCACCCCAGCGACGACGAGTCCGCGGGCGCCGGCTGCGACGAGGGCATCGATCACGACGCTGTCGGCACCGGCGTAGCTGTACACAACGTCCACGCGCGGAAGTTCGCGTCGATCGCTCACGTCGAACGTCGGGGAGGCACGCGTGCCCGCAGCCTGCCGAAAGAACAACCCGTCGGGATCCACGATCGCGATCGGCCCTCGCTCCGGCGCCTGAAAGGTCTCCACGCGTGTGCTGTTCGTCTTGGTGACGTCGCGGGCCGCGAACAGCCGGTCATCCATGAGCACCATCGTGCCGCGCCGGCGCGCTCGAGGATCGGCCGCGACACGTACCGCATTCGTCAGGTTCGCCGGTCCGTCGGCGCCGGCCATGTCGGACGGACGCATGGCGCCGGTGACGACGACCGCACGATCGCTCGACAGGGTGAGGTCGAGAAAATACGCGGTCTCTTCCATCGTGTCCGTGCCGTGCGTGACCACCACTCCGGAAAGCTCCGGCCGGCTGCGCAGCAGCTCGGTGATATGCCGTGAAAGGTCGAGCCAGCGCGACGGCCCGATGGCGCTGGAGGCGACGTTGAGGAACTGCTCGCTCGTCACCCGAGCCACGCTGTCGAGACCAGGCACGCGGACGAGCTGCTCGATTGGGACACGCGTCGGGTTACCGCCCCAGTAGTCACCCGCCGATCCAATCGTGCCACCGGTGCCGATCACCTGCACGAGCGGGCGCGTGTCCTGAGCAAGCGCGCGTTGACCGGCAAGGGCGCCGACGGCGAGAAGCACGAACGAGCATCGAGTACGCATGCGGCGAAGCTATGAGCCGCGCGCGGCGAAGGCCACTCGAAGCGCGAATGCCTCGAGTCGTCAGCTCCTCACGGCCTCACCGGTACCGGTATTCCGCGAGGCACATCGGCGGAGGGAGCGGAGACCGGTTGAGCCGGCGCAGCCGACATGAACATGTCGAGCGTGCGGGTGGCCTGTCCGATGTCGACCGCGATGCGCCGCATCTTCGACGCGTCAGCATCCAGCCCGAGATGCTGATAGGCGTCTCCGAGCAGAAGCGCCGCGCCGATGTAGGTGGCGGGAATACCGACCGAAGGCCGATCGACCCAGTCGCCCCGGGCGATGATCGCCGAGGGCGCACGGTACTCGCGCCAGAGGGCACGAGATCGGGCGACATCCAGGTGACCGGAACCGGGAATGGCGAGCGTATCACGGCTGGATATCACCGGTGTGTCGCTGATCTTGGACGCGAGGCCCTGTACGATGGCATATGGCTCGAGGCCTAAAGCCTGAAGGTACGGTCCGGTGGTTCGCGACATGTACAGCGGACGTATCCCCAAGTTGTCCTTCAGCAGCTGCAGCACGATCAGGTCCGAGCGCACTGGCACACCGTACTCCAGGCGTCGCGGGTCGACGAGAGCCCGAATGTTGCCATGCTGGAACAGCTGCGGCTCCCGCACTTCGACGTACTGCGGGATCGCGTCGAGCTGCGCGGTGCTCAGGCTGAGGATCGGCTTTGTCGGCAGCGGCCACGCACGCCCCCGGTACACCGCCGGTCCACGCGCCGGGTCGTAGGGTGTCACGGGGCGACGCACCAGCCCGCGAGGGTACCAGTCGGTGTTGAGCAACGACGTGACGGCAACGGTCACGTCGGGACGGATGTTCTCCACCTCCTGCGCGTACCAGAGTGGAAAGGTGTCGTTGTCTCCCAGAGTGACGAGAATTCCGTACGGCTCGACCGAATTGAGCAGGTCGTGAGCCCACTCGCGGGTCGCGGTCTCCCCGGCGCGTGATGCATCGCGCCAGTTGGCCACGAGTGGCATGGCGCCGAGAAGGAGCACCGGCGCCGTGGCGACCCATCTCCTTCCTTCCACGCGCCTCGCCCGCTCGGCAATCATGCGCCAGAGGGCGACGAGGCCGAGCGCAGACCAGACACTCCAGGCCGAGTAGCTCCAGAGGTAGAAGTAGTCGCGATCCCGCACCTCGCGCTCCACGGTGCCACCGAGCTCCGGCGACTGCGAGGCGCCGTACTTGAAGTTCATGTAGTAGACGAGCACGACCGTGACGGTGAAGATCAGCGGACCGAAAAACCAGAAGGATGCCCGGTCGC
>JBBQYZ010000170.1:0-6553 GCA_038208205.1 Gemmatimonadales bacterium
TGGGTGACTCCGGCTCGATGCTGCTCGGATTTCTCCTGGCGGTCCGACTGTTGAGCAGCTCGACCGAAGGGGAGGGCACCAACTACTTTCTCGTTCCGATCTTCGCGCTCGCGCTACCGCTCATGGACACAGCGATCGCGATTGCACGGCGCTGGCTGCGAGGTGACCCGTTCTCGGAGGCCGACGGCCGCCACATCCATCACCAGATCCTCGCGCTCGGCATCTCGCCCAGGACCACGGTGGAGCTGCTCGGCTTCTTCTTCGGCGGCATCGCGGTGCTGGGGCTCTCCATCTCCTTCGCGCCGCCGCGTTTCACCCTCGCGTTGATGCTCTCCGCGGGGGCGACCTTTTTCGCCATGTTCTGGTACGGGCTGCGCTGGCTCCGCTACCACGAGTTCCAGGCGTTGGGCGGGTCGATGGCGTCCGTGCTGCGTAACGCGCGCATCGCGCTGAAGGAGAAGATCCGAACCGACGAAGTCGCCCAGCGGCTCTCGCGGGCCGACTCCTTCGACGAGGTGAAGGACATCGTGGCGGAGCTGATCGGCGAGACCCGTCTGCTGGACATCGAGGTCTTCGAGTCGCCGACCGACGTGCATTCGCACGGACCCAGTCGGCAGCGGATCTCGGCCTACGACGCGCTTCCCGTACGCTTCGACTACCCATTCACCCGGTTCGACGACGCCGTGGGCACGCGGGAGATGGTGCTCAGGATCTGGTGCCCTCGTCCGTCGGCCGTGGCGCCCAACTACACGGCCGAGCGGGTGGCGGCGCGCATCGGACCGGCGCTGGAATCGTGGTTCAGCGAGCGTGACAGCGTCGCCAAGCCGATGGCGGGGTCGGAGAACGTTTCCCGCATCACCGTCGAGCGCACGCTCACGGTGCGGAAGACCTGAGGGTCGCGGGTGGGCGAGCCGACCCCACCTCCGTGGGCGTTCGACGGGACGGGCGTCTATCTTTAGGTGCCTGCCTGTCCCAAGGGACGGACGAACTCTCCGACCTCGCCCCATGCCGCGCGCCCTGATCACCGGAATCACAGGACAAGACGGGTCGTACCTTGCGGAGCTGCTGCTCAGGAAGGGGTACGAGGTGCATGGGATCATCCGGCGCGCGTCGAGCTTCAACACCCAGCGGCTGGACCACCTCTATCACGACCCGCACGACCGTGGCGTGCACTTCTCTCTGCACTACGGCGACCTGAGCGACGGGGGCGGGCTGCGTCGCCTGATCCATTCGATCGCCCCGGATGAGGTCTACCACCTCGGCGCCCAGAGCCATGTCCGCGTGTCGTTCGACGAGCCGGAGTACACGGCGGACATCGTCGGCGTGGGAACGCTGCGCATTCTGGAGGCGGTCCGCGACTTTGAGCAGTCCAAGGGACGGCAGATCAAGGTCTACCAGGCCGGCAGCTCCGAGATGTTCGGCGCCGCTCCCAGCCCGCAATCCGAGACGACGCCATTCCATCCGCGAAGTCCCTACGCGGTGAGCAAGGTCGCGGCTCACTGGTACGCCGTGAACTACCGTGAAGCGTACGGGGTATTCGTGGCTAACGGCATCCTGTTCAACCACGAGAGTCCCCGCCGAGGCGAAACGTTCGTGACACGGAAGATCACGCGCGCCGTCGGACGCATCAAGCTCGGGGTGCAGCGCAAGCTCTATCTCGGCAACCTCGAAGCGCGCCGCGACTGGGGCTTCGCCGGCGACTACGTGGATGCGATGTGGCGGATGCTGCAGGCGCCGAGTCCAGGGGACTTCGTGATCGCGACGGGGGAGGCCCACTCCGTGGGCGAGTTCGTCGAGGCGGCGTTCACCCGCGCAGGCCTCGACTGGCGGGAGCACGTGGAGCACGATCCGAGGTACAACCGGCCAACGGAGGTCGATCTGCTGCTCGGAGACGCGTCGCGGGCGCGGACGGAGCTCGCATGGAAGCCGACGGTGGGATTCGACGATCTGGTCAACATGATGTGCGACGCCGACCTCGCGCTCGCGGAGCGCGAGGCGCGAGTCGCCACCGACGCCACTCCCCAAGCCGCGCGAGCGGCAAAGGCCGGTCACTGACATGCAGCAACACGACGCCGTCTACGTCGCGGGGCATCGCGGGCTGGTCGGCTCCGCGATCGTCCGCCGACTGCGCGCTCTCGGATTTGACAACCTCATCCTGCGCACGCGGGCCGAGCTCGATCTCACTGACGCCGCGAGCGTCCGGGAGTTTTTCGAGGCGTCGCGACCCCGATACGCCATCCTCGCGGCGGCCAAGGTGGGCGGGATCCTGGCCAACGACACGTACCCCGCCGACTTCATTCGCGAGAACCTCCTGGTGCAGCTCAACGCCATCGAGGCAGCGCGAGCGGTGGGGGTGGAGAAGCTGCTCTTCCTGGGCAGCTCCTGCATCTATCCCAAGTTCGCCGAGCAGCCGATCCGGGAGGAGGCGCTGCTCACGGGGATGCTCGAGCCGACGAACGAGGCCTACGCGGTCGCGAAGATCGCCGGCATCACGCTCTGCCGGAGCTACAACCGCCAGTATGGCACCCGGTTCATCAGCGCGATGCCGACCAACCTGTACGGACCAGGCGACAACTTCGACCGCTCGGGTAGCCACGTGCTGCCGGCACTGATTCGCCGCATCCACGAGGCCAAGCTGGCGGGTGATGCGGAAGTCGTCGTGTGGGGGTCGGGGACGCCCCGCCGCGAGTTTCTCCACGTGGACGACATGGCCGACGCTTCGGTGCACCTGATGCAGGTCTGGGGCGAGGCGGGGTTGGATGGCGCGCCGACAGGGGGGACGAACGCCGTCAACGAGATCGTCAACGTCGGCTACGGCGACGACGTCTCGATCCGGAAGCTCGCGGAGCTGGTGCGGGAAACCGTGAAGTACGATGGCGCGCTGCGCTTCGATGCGTCGAAGCCGGACGGCACGCCGCGCAAGCTGCTGGACTCCTCGCGACTGCAGGGTATCGGCTGGCGTCCGCGTGTCACGCTACGTGATGGGATCGCGTCCACCTACGCGTGGTTCGTCGAGCATCACGACGAGGCGAGGCTCGGCGCCGTCGCCGTCGGGTAGGCCGGCTCGCGTCCGCTCCTTGCCAGGGGCAATCCCTCCTCGATCGCGTCGCAAAAGCGTGCGCACAGGGTGGGGGCGGCGAGGTGGCGCTGAAGCACCGCCCGCGCGCGCGCGCCGACGTTCTCCCGTTCATGCTCGCTCATCGCCGCGATCCGGCGGATCGTCGCGACCGCTCCTTCGACATCCCCGTGCGGAACGCTCCAGCCGAGATCGTGCTCGTCGATCAGCTGGGTGACGTGCGACGGCGACGGTCCGAAGTACAGGATCGGCCGGGCGACGGCCATCGCACCGTAGACCTTGGAGGGATGAATGATCCCCGCCATTCGGTTCCCAAGGGACACGACGTGTACGTCGGCCGCGGCGAGCGAGGCCGACAGGCTCTCGCGCGGCTGGTAGGAGAGGGACACCACGTTCGTGAGCGAATGGTCGGCGACGTACTGCTCCACCTCTCGCTTCCCGGTCCCGCCGCCGACGAACACGAATCGCAGCGCGGGCTCGGCCCGAAGCCGCACCGCGGCCTCGAGCAGGGTGGTGAGAGGATTGGACGGGCTGTGATTGCCGCTGTACATGACGACGAGCGCCTCCCCGAACCCGTGCCGGAGGCGAAACTCGTTGGCGTGTCGCGGAACGTGATCGAGCGATTTGTCTGGCGACCACGGGGGAATGACGCGGATCTCCCCCCGGTGTGCTCCCCGGTGATGCAGTCGGTCGGCCATCAGCGGGTCCAGCGCCACCACCAGGGCGGCGCGAGCGAGCACGAATCGGTTCAGAAGCTCGAGGACCCGTGCGACGATCCCCTGCTTCCGGATCTTCCCCAGAACGATCAGCTGATCCGGATTCAGGTCCATGGCCCAGTATCCGACCGGCACCCGTCGGAGCATCCCGATCAATGCGCCCACCACGCCCACCAGCGGCGGCGCGGTGCTGAACAGCACCCCTCCTAGCGCCGGCACCCGCACACCGACCCACAGACACTGCAGCATGAAGAGCGCGCTCGCGAGGATCCGCTTCCCCATGCTCGCCTTGCCGAGCGACGCAAGGGAGAGCCGTCGAATCACGACGCCGTCCTCGGTCACCTCGCGGCTCCGGTACCGCACCGCGGGGTCGTCGTAGCCGCGCTCGGAGGTGAGCACCACCACACCATGGCCCCGATGCGCGAGCTCGCGCGCCACGTCCCCGAAGTGCTGGCCCACCGCGGCCGGGTCGGGCGGAAAGGTCTGGGTGAGCAGGAGGATTGTGCGGGCCTGCCTGGTCCCGCCGTGCGAAGTCGCCATCGGATTGCTAGCTGGCCGTCCGACGTCGGAGAAAGAACCGCCACGGCCGCCGAAGGTCTTCCAGCGTCTGGCGCTTCAGCGTCCGGAACTCGGCATGCTCATCGTCGGCCCCGCGTGAGGCACTGCTGAGGAACTGCCGCAAGAAGGCGAGGAGGATGCCGAGCGACAGCCCGAGGAAGAGTCCGATGAGACCGAGCTTGGCGAGGCCCCGCGGCTCGGGCTTCAGCGGCACGTCGGGCGGGGCGATGATGGTGATGACGGGGATGTCCCTCACCTCGTCGAGCTTGGCCTGCTCGTACGATTGCGTGAGGCTGTTGTACACCTGCTGGTAGGTGGAGATCTCCCGGGCGAGCCGGTCACGTGTGAACGAGAGCGCGGGCGAGTCCTGATACTGCCGGTTCGTCTGCAGGAACGACTGCAGCGCGTACTCGGCCCGCTGCAGCTCCGCGCGAACCTCGGTGAGACGCTGCTCGGCGAACCGCCGCTCGGCCGCGGCCTGGGACTGGCGCCGCTCCAGGTTGAACTGGTTGATCGACTGGAGGAACCGGTTCGCCAGCTGCTGCGCGAGCACCGAGTCGGCGGCCTTCACGGTCAGGTCGATCACACCGGTGGACCTGCCCTTGGCCTGCACGTCGCGCGTCAGCTTCTTGATCGCCGCCTCCCGTCGCAGGAGAGAATTCGATTCCTTGGCGCCGTAGAGATCCGCCAGGGTGGTCGAGCGCGCACCGGATCGCGTGGTCAGGGTGTAGCGCGACTCCACGACGTCGCGCAGCACTGGCTTGGACTGAATGAGATCGATGTAGAACTGCTGGCTCGTGCCTGGCTCTCCCGCGGGAATGCTGATCCCGAGCTGGCTCGCCAGGCCGGTGAGGTTCGACGGCGTCTGCCGCGACTGCGGCATGAACGTGGCCGACGAGGCATACTGGCGGGTACCCACGGCTCCGATCCCGACCAGCAGGAGGAAGCCGGCCAGCGCCATCATGGCGAGCAGTCGGCGCTCCGCGAGCAGAACGTTCAGGAGCCCCACGACCGAGACCTCGTCCGGTCCCCCGCCGTCGGAGGTCCTCGGCGGGTCCACTGTCGATGTTGGCGCTGACGCCCGCTGCAGAACGGTCATGGTCGGAAGGCTAGACGTGTCGCGATCGCCGGCAAACCGGCGCCGGCCCTCGAGTCACGATGGCGTCGCCGCAGGCGGGATCGCCTTGGCGCGGCCGCCGTGGGGCAGGGGGGGTCGCAGGCTCGGAAGATAGACGTCGCGTAGGTAATACGCTCCGAGAACACCGAACAGAAGGTTCATCGGAAAGGTCTCCGAGATGATCGTCGTCGCCCCGTACAGGAGGAAGATCATGGTCGCCCCATACAGGTCGACGCGCCGCGTGTGGACGAGCACTGCCATCCAGGCCGCGGCGGCGCACAGGAACGCCGCGAACCCGACCAGTCCGAGATTGCCGAGGATGCTGGCGAAGGTCGAGTCGACGGTGAGCCCGCGGAAGGCGGAGTCCATGCCCGTATTGAAGGTGGCGGCGAAGCTGGCCGCGGTGTTCGTGGTGACGCCGAAGGCCGACGGGAACCAGTCGCTCGCCATCAGCAGATCCCGGAAGATATCGATGCGCGTGCCCCCCGAGACCTCGACGTAGTCGCTCCCTCGACCGGTCAGCAGCGGCAGCCCGAGCAGCATCAGGAACCCCAGCACGGGCGCGACCGGCAACAATACCAGCGACCGGTTGGCGCCGAGCACCACCAGCGCTCCCTGGGCGAGCATGACGACGAGCCCCGTCCCCGACTGCGTCAGGACCACGCTCGCCGGTACCAGCCACAGCATGAGCGACCGCAGCGGTCCGCGCGGCATGTGGAACAGCGCGAAGAACAGCACCATGACCGAGAAGAATCCGGCGGTGTTCGGAATGAACAGGATGCCGGGCACTCGGGCTGCCAGCCCGAACACGGTCGTGCCGAACCACGGACTCATGAAGAACAGCTCCACCACCTGCATGAAGAAGTGCAGGAGGAACAGACCAGCCAGCGTGCGAGCGATGCGCCCCAGGAACGCGGGGTCCACGTGCGACACGAGCAGAAAGGGGAGCAGGAAGGGAAAGGCCCACCGGAGGCCGGCCAGGGCGAGTCGTGGATCCAGAGCAGTCGCCTGCAGCGCGGCGGCCGCGATGTACAGCACCACCGCAAGCATCGGCAGGAGCAGCCGATGGGCGCGATCGGACACCAC
>JBBQYZ010000171.1:0-6540 GCA_038208205.1 Gemmatimonadales bacterium
GTCCGGGTTCTCTGACCGCGAGGCCACGCCCAGCGATGAGGATCCTCGTCACCGGCACCGAAGGCTACCTCGGCTCGCTCGTCGCTCCGCTGCTCATGCGCCGCGGGCACAGCGTGCTGGGGTTGGACACCGGCTACTACAAGTCCGGCTGGCTCTATAACGGGACGAGCCTCACCCCCCGGACGCTCGTCAAGGACCTCCGTACGGTGACGGCGGAGGATCTCGCCGGCATCGATGCGGTCGTCCACATGGCCGAGCTCTCGAACGACCCGATCGGACAGCTCGCGCCGCACATCACGTACGAGATCAATCACAAGGGATCGGTGCGGCTCGCGACGCTGGCCAAGGCAGCCGGGATCGAGCGCTTCGTCTACACGTCGTCGTGCAGTGTGTACGGCGTGGCGACCGAGGGGTTCGTGACGGAGGAATCGCCCCTCAGCCCGCAGACCGCCTATGCCGAATGCAAGACCCTCGTCGAGCGTGACCTCGCGGCCATGGCCGACGACCGATTTTCCCCGACCGTGCTCCGAAACGCCACTGCATTCGGTGCGTCGCCGCGCATGCGGTTCGACCTCGTCCTGAACAACCTGGCCGGCCTGGCATGGACGACGAAGCAGATCGCCATGACCAGCGACGGCACGCCGTGGCGCCCGCTCGTGCACGCGCTCGACATCGCCAAGGCGATCGCCTGCACGGTGGAAGCGCCGCGCGACGCCGTCCATGGCGAGACGTTCAACGTTGGTAGCACGGAGCAGAACTACACCGTGCGAGCGATCGCCGAGATCGTCGCCGCGCGGTTCCCGGGGTGCGCGCTGAGCTTCGGGAGCAGCGGCTCCGACAACCGGAGCTATCGCGTGTCCTTCGACAAGATCAGTGAACGGCTGCCGGACTTCTCGTGCGACTGGAACGCCGACAAGGGTGCCGCCCAGCTTCGCCAGCTCTTCGAGCGCATCGATCTCGACACGTCGACCTTTACCGGTCGTGGCCACACCCGGCTCACGCAGCTCGAGCACCTGCTCCGCACCGGACAGATCGACCGGGATTTCTTCTGGGTGACCTGAGCTCGCGCGCGTGAGGATTACCGAGCTCTCCCTCCCCGGCGTCTATCAGGTCGACATCGAGCCGCACGCTGACGTGCGGGGATTCTTCGCGCGTACCTTCTGCGCTCGGGAGTTCGCCGATCGAGGCCTCGAGCCGACGACAGCGCAGTGCAGCGTGTCGTTCAGCGCGCGGCGCGGGACGCTGCGCGGGATGCATTTTCTTGCCGCGCCCGCCGGCGAGGCCAAGCTCGTCCGCTGCACGGCGGGCGCGATCCACGACGCGATCGTCGATCTACGCCCTTCGTCGACGACGTATCTCCGGCACCTCGCCGTGGAGCTCTCGGCCGAGAACCGCGTGGCGCTCTACATTCCACGCGGATGTGCACACGGTTTCCAGACGCTCCGGGACGACACCGAGGTGCTCTATCAGATGAGCGAGTACCATGCGCCGGGCCACGAGCGCGGCCTTCGCCACGATGACCCCGCGATCGACATCGCATGGCCCCTGCCGGTCAGCGTGATCAGCGACCGCGATCGCGCCTGGCCGTTGCTCGTCGCCGCCGAGCCTCCCGCCGGGACATCATGATCCTCATCGATACTGCGCTGCGCCGGCGCGCCGAGGAGGGACGTCCGATCCGGGTCGCCATGGTCGGCGCCGGGTTCATGGCCCGCGCCATCGCCAATCAGTTCATCAACGTGACGCCCGGCATCCGGCTCGTGGCGATCTCCAATCGCAACCTCGAGGCTGCCCGTCGCTGCTACGCCGACGCCGGGATCAGCGACGTACGGGTCGTCGAGAGCGTGGCACAGCTCGAGGACGCCATCAGCCGCGGTCACCCGGCCATCACGACCGATGCCATGCTCCTCGCACGCGCCGAGAACGTCGAGGTGCTGCACGAAGTCACCGGCGCGGTCGACTTCGCGGCGCAGGTCGTCTCGGAGGCAATCGAGCACGGCAAGCACATCGTGCTCATGGACGCGGAGCTGCATGGCACGGTGGGGCCGATCCTCAAGGTGCGCGCTGATCGCGCCGGCGTGATCTTCACCGACTCCGACGGCGACCAGCCGGGCGTCGAGCTGAACCTCTACCGCTACGTGCGCGCGATGGGACTCCGCCCGCTCGTGCTGGGCAACAACAAGGGGCTGCAGGATCCCTATCGAACGCCCGCGACCCAGCAGGCGTTCGCGGCGCGGTGGGGACAGAAAGCCGACATGGTCGCCAGCTTCGCCGACGGCACCAAGATGTCCTTCGAGCAGGCCGTGGTGGCCAATGCGACGGGCTTTCACGTGCCGAAGCGTGGGATGTTCGGCTGGGATCACCCCGGGCACGTCGACGACCTCACGACGCGCTACGATCACGACCAGCTGGTGGCGATGGGCGGCATCGTCGACTACGTCGTCGGGGCGAAGCCGGCGCCGGGGGTCTACTGCATCGCGACCACCGACGACGAGCGACAACGCTTCCGTCTCGAGCTGTACAAGCTCGGGCCGGGACCGCTCTTCAGCTTCTACCACCCGTACCACCTCTGCCATCTCGAGGTGCCCTTCTCCATCGTTCGCGCCGTGGATTTCGCCGACACGGTCGTCGCGCCGCTGGGCGCGCCCACCGTCGAGGTGGTCGCCACGGCCAAGCGCGACCTCCGCGCCGGCGAGACGATCGACGGAATGGGGGGCTACATGGTGTTCGGGCAGTGCGAGAACGCGAACGTGCAGCGGGACGATGCGCTCCTGCCCGTGGGACTCGCCGAGGGCTGCCGCCTCACGCGCCCGGTGACCAAGGATGCCGTGCTCTCCTACCAGGATGTCGAGCTGCCGCCAGGTCGATTTGTCGATCGGCTGCGGGCCGAGCAGGACGCACACTTCCCCGCACCGTCGCCGGGAATGCCGCTCACGCGCGCATGACCAGGAAGACCCTCGGGCCCGCCTTGTCCTTGTAATTGAGACCGGAGAGCTCCTCGGCCGAGAATTCGGGATGTGCGGCGAGAAACTCGCGGAACGCGCGGGCCTCGCCCATGTCCTTGCTCGCCAGATCCCCGGAGTCCCAGTCGTCGAACACGAAGACCGCCTGCTGCCGAATGAGCGGCGCGGCGAAGGCGAGGACCGACTGGGTCGAGGAGTACAGATCGCAGTCGACCATCAGCACGCTCGCGTGCTGAATGTCGTGACGTGCCCTCGTTTCCGGGGTGAGGCTCTCGTTGAACCAGCCCTTGATCAGCGTGATGTCGCCATCGGGCACGCCCCATCGCCGGAGGTTGCTCCGGGTGAACTCCACGCTCGACACGAACATGCCGGGCGCCCACACGCCCTCGTCCTCCGACGCCGCAGATTCGGGTAGCCCCTCGAACGAATCGAAGCCGAACATGCGCATGCTGGCGGAGAGCCCCGCCTCCGCACGCACCGCGTGCATGCACGACATCGACGTGCCATGATAGACGCCGAACTCCAGGTAGGCGCCGACGGGCGCGCCCGGGTTCCGCGTCGCAAGCGTCTGGAGCGCTTCGCGGAACGTGCGCATGAGCCGAGTGCGGTCGTAGCTCGTCTGGCCGCGCCGAATTCGCGAGTTCAACGTCCTGTTCGTCATCCACACGCGTACGCCACGCGGCAGACGCTCGTACAGCTTGTCGACACGCCAGCGAACGCCCGCCACCAGCGATTTCGGAGTGATCCTCAAGCGCTCTCCTGTTTCGCCTGGATGATTGGCGTGCGGTGCGACGGACTCGTGTTCGCTCGCCGCTCGCCCCCGGCGCGGCCCGACCGCTGGAGGGAACCTATCTTCCCCCGGTCATCGTCGCATCGGCAGCGGTACTACCCGAGCCGATCCCCCAGCCGTCGCACGATCTCGTCGCCGATCGCCAGCGCGGCCGTGGCGCCAGGGCTCGGCGCATTCAGCACGTGCAGCGCAGCCGACCGCTCGAGGAAATGGAAGTCCTGCACCAGGTCACCATTCGGCAGCATCGCCTGCGCGCGCACGCCCGCGCCCCCGGGGAGCAGATCGTGCGGCCGGAGGTCGGGTACCAGCCGCTGCAGCGCGGCGCAGAATAGCTCCCGGCTGAACGAGCGCTGCACCTCGTGCCAGCTCGTCGTGGGGTATCGGCGCAGGAATCGCCAGAGACCCGGAAATGCCAGCGCGTCCACCATGTCGCGCACGCGGATGGTGGACTTGCGGTATCCCTCGCGCGCGAACGCCAGGACCGCGTTCGGACCCGCCTCCACGCCGCCACGGATCATGCGCGTGAAGTGCACGCCAAGGAAAGGGAAGGTGGGATCCGGCACCGGGTAGATCAGGTTGCGGACGAGGTGCCGCGCCTCCGGGCGGAGCGTGTAGTACTCGCCGCGGAAGGGGACGATGCGAAGTGCTGGTCGCTCCCCGGCGAGCGCGGCGACCCGGTCACAGTACAGGCCGGCGCAGTTGACGAGCACGTCGGCCTCGAAGTCGCCGCGCGTCGTCTCGGCGAGCCAGCGACCGTGCCCGCGTTTCAGCCCGCGAACGGCGGCCTCGGTCACCACACGCCCCCCGAGTGCCTCGATCTCGCGGGCCAGCGTGTCGCAGACGAGCGGATAGTCGACGATTCCCTCCTCGGGTACCTGCACCGCGGCCACACCCGCGGCGTGCGGCTCGATCTCGCGCATTTGCTCCGAACCGAGCCACCGAAGACCGACCAGCCCATTTCGCATCCCGCGGTCCATCAGGTCTCGGAGTCGCGGCACTTCCTCCTGCTCCGTCGCGACGACCAGCTTGCCGCAGATCTCGTGCGGGACGTCGTGCTCTCGGCAAAATGTCGTCATCTGCCGAATGCCGGACACGGCGAGCTGCGCCTTGAGGGAGCCCGGCGCGTAATACAGGCCGGCGTGCAGCACACCGCTGTTGTGCCCCGACTGGTGGCGGCCGACTCGCGATTCCTTCTCGAGGACGGTCACATTCGCCGTGGGTCTCGTCCGTAACACCTTGTAGGCCGCGGCGAGGCCCACGATTCCGCCGCCGACGACGATGAGAGAGCGGGTGGTCATCTGCGGAGGTGGGAGTAGCGCTGCTGGCGGGCGAGCGATAGGGCTGCCTGGCACACGCTCGGGTGCGAGTATGGGCGCGGGGCCGGCCGGGCGCGAGGCCAGTCCAGGCGGGTGGGGATCGAGGGGGACCCGATGGGGTAGCTTTCGGGTTCGTTGGGGATGCCGGGCCGTGTGGCGGGTGAGGATTCGGACGCTGCCGTCGTGACGGACGGCGCGCGAAGACAGTCGTAGGCGTATGATTGAGGGCAGCGTGCCCGGTTACTCCGGACGCGCCGCCTGGTCTTCCAGCCCGTATCCATGATGAACACCGCGATGGACGACCGACGAATCGCGCCCCTCGGGCGTGCAGTGTGCGTCCAGGACAGCTCCGTTCACGTGGGCTCCGCCATGATGGCCGCCGGAGTCGCTTGGGGCGACGTGGGAGCGCGTCGGATCGGCGGACCGACTGCAGCCCTCGAGGGTTGCCCGCCATGATGCTAGCGCGCGGAGCGAGACTGCTGCTACCCCATCTCCTGGTGGTGCCGTGCCTCACGTATCGCGGACTGCTGGACGGCGTACGTGCCGCCGCGCGGCAGAGGCATCGGGAACGGGGGTCGGGCGCCTTCGGCCCGAACTCGTACGTCTGGAGCCTCGCGATCGTCTCCTTCGAGAGGTTGCGCCAGGTCATTCGGGCCGAGGGGAGTGATAGCGCAGGCAATGCGTCGTCGGCGCCATCACCGGGAGCACCACCGGCCAGAGTCCTGGCGGATGGCGCGCCCTCCGTAAGCGTGGTGATCCCGGCGTACAATGTGGCCACCCTGATCGCCACGGCGCTGGACTCCGTATTCTCACAGACGTTTCCCCCGTGCGAGGTGATCGTCGTCAACGACGGTTCGCCGGATACGGCGGAGCTCGAGCTGGCGATCGCGTCGTACCGCGATCGAATCATCTATCTCGTGCAGGAGAATCGGGGCCTCAGCGGCGCGAGAAACACCGGGATTCGCCGCGCGGCCGGGGACTTCGTTGCCCTCCTCGACGGCGATGATGCCTTTCTGCCGACCTTTCTCGAGGAGCATGTATCGCGGGTCCTCACCGATCCGGATGCCGACGTGTTCTACGGCGACTATCTGATCTTCGGAGATGTCCCGGAGGCGGGGCGTACGCTGATGGAATTCTCGCCCTCGCGGGGGCCGGTGGACTTCACGAGCGTCGTCACACAGCGGTGCAATCCGATGAGCTGCTGCCTGGTACGGCGCCAGACGCTCGTGGATCACGGCCTGTTCGACGAGTCGTTGCGGAGCTCCGAGGATTTCGATCTCTGGCTACGCCTCACGCACGCAGGCGTGCGGTTCAACTACACGCACCGCGTCGTCGCGCGCTACTGCCGCCGTAGCACCGCGCTATCCGCCGACCCGGTGTGGATGTACCGCAACATCCTCCTCGTGCTGGACAAGTGCGCCACCACGCTGGACCTGTCGCCGGACGAGCGTGCCGTCCTCGTGCGCGAACGGAG
>JBBQYZ010000172.1:0-6512 GCA_038208205.1 Gemmatimonadales bacterium
CGTCGCCGTCGCTCACCGTGATGCGCCACTGGTTGACGCGGTTCACCATGCCGCGCGGCGCCTGCCACACGAGTGTTCCCGTCGCGCGGTCGTAGCGCGGCGGGAGCGAGGGATCGCTGAGATTGGTCGCGACCACCGAGAGCACGTCGCCGTCGGGATCGCTCGCCTCCACCGGGAGCACGAGCGTGTCGCCGGGCGGGATCACGCGGTCCGCCGGCTGGCGGATCACCGGCGGGCGGTGCGCGTCCACCACCGTGAGGTCGGCCGCACCGCGCGCCACCTCCGCGCCGTTCACGAGCGCGTGGATGCCGATCGTGTAGGTCGCAGCAGCATCGGAGCGCAGGGGGCGCCACCGGATCACACCTCCCTCGAGCCGCGCGCGCCCCGGCAGGCGATCGAGGCGAAAATCCACCACGGTGCCCACCGGCAGGTCGTTGACGACGAGCGGAATCCGCACGCTGTCCCCGATCTGGACCTGCTGCGCGGGGATGGACGCCAGGCTCGGCGCTACGAGCGGCGCGACTGGCGGCGCGGTCGCCGCACTGGCGACCGGCGTGCCTGCCTGCTGCGGCGACTGCGCCCGGAGCGGTACGAATATCGGCGCGAGCGTCGCGGCGCCGATCAGGATCATCAGGGGATGGAACAGGCGCATCTACTCCTCGAGCCGTGGCACCGCGGGCCATCCGTCGGTCGTCACAGCATGACGACCGACGGAGCGCTGCGGGCACGACTCCGCGCTACCTCGCCGCGATGCCGATCGCGGCCCCGCCTGGCGGCACGGCGACCACATCCTGCAGGCGAACGAGCGATCCGTCATTCTCGACCGAGAAGACGGAGATCGTTCCCTGGAGCGCGTTCCGGGCGTAGAGGAACTTGCTGTTGCTGCTGAACGTCTCGTCGCTGGCGCCGACGCCGATCACGGCAGCCACGGGATTGAGGAGGATCAGCGTACCGTCGGGCTCCACGCGGAAGCTCGAGATGTCGCCGGACTGGAAGTTGGTGGTATAGGCATACCGTCCGTCATCCGTATTGACCAGCCAACAGGTATCGGAGCGGCCGTTCCGGGTGGTGGGGCCGAGGGGGACCAGCGTGCCGTTACGCAGCACATCGTACGAGGCGGCGCCTCCCTGGAGCGGCGCGGCGCCGAAGTTCTCGGTCGTGAGCAGCTGCCCACGCTGGGTGAAGGTGAAGCCGAAGGGGCCATTCCCGGTCGTCTCATTGACGATCGGTCCGGCAACGAGCCCCGTCCCGCGGTCCACCACGTACGTGTCGATCTTGTCCGCCTGGCGCTGCGTCACGACGAGCACGTCGCCCGAGGGGGTGAAGGAGATCTGCGCGCAGCCGGAGTTGGCTCCGCCGCTGACGGGCCGCGTGGAGCCCGGGATCGGCTCCAGCTCTCCCTTGGGCATCACGCGGAATCCGCTGATGGTGGGCGTGCCGCCGGAACAGTTGCTCGCGCCACCGTTCAGCACGTACAACAGGTTGTTGTGCACCGTCACGCTGATCGGGTGATCGCCGTTGGATGGCTCGACGTCGATCAGCTCGAGTCCGTCATTAGTCGTCTTGAAGACAGAGATCGAGTTGCTGCCGGCGTTCGTGGCGTACAGATACTTGTAGCTGCCGTTCAGGTTGTTGGGGGACTGCTCGCCGAGGATCAGTCCGTTGGCCGAGTTCTCGAAGGTGCCGCTCCCGCGTCCGCCGGTGGGGAATGATCCGGCCGGAGTGAGACGGCCATCGGCGCTCCGCGTGAGCACGTTCACCGCGTTGGCCGTTCCATCGTTCGTCATCGCGTACACCGCGCCGGGCGAGGACGCGTCGGATGATGCACGCGGCGCGGTGGGCGCGAGCGTGCGCGGGTCGTCCGCGCACGCCGCGAGGACGGACGTGGCGAGCAACATGATCGTGATGGCGTGCGTTTTCTTCATGTAGGCGGCTCCGAGGTGAGGTGGCGGGGGTGGCGACCGGCGTCCATAGGTCAGGAGCACGCGTCGCGCCCGCGTTCCCGGATCGCATCCCCGCACCCGCAACGCGTGTCGAGGAGCGGAGTTGTGGGCCGACATGGCACCGTCCTCCCCTGCGCGCACGCGTTCACGAAACGGGGCGCCGGGACCGATGAAACGCTTCGATGGAACGCCGCGTCCCGCCGACAGCGATCGCGAGGTCCGCATCGTCGGGCTTCAGCGGCGCGCGATCGACGTGAGGATCCGCCGCGTCGCGCCCAGCTCCCGGGTGCCGATGAGATCCGCCCCGGCGGCCAGGAGCCGCGCGTAGATGGCACTGTCGGCCGGCACGTTGTGCACGCGCACGAGCCGCCCAGCCGCGCCGCGTCGAACCGCGGCCAGCGTCCGCAACCAGCGTCGTCGGCCGGCGGCGGTTCGCCACGGGCGTCCCATCGTCTTGCCGTAGTCCAGACTCAGAAGGCGCACCGAACGCTCGGTTGGCGCGACCAGGGTGTCGGCATGTCCCGCGATACGCCATTGATACGCAAGCGGCGCCGCACGCTCGCCGGCATCCGCGCGCGGGTGCCACCCCACCATCACCACCTCGACCTCGCGCCCGCCGCCGGGCACGTTCGCGCCGAACATGCCAGCGTGCCGCGCGAGCAGTCGCGCCACCGCGTCGAACGTGTCCGGCGACCGTTCCTTGATCTCGATCAGCAGAAGGAAGGGCCGATCACGGTCGGGCGTCAGCCGGCCGCACCGCGCGATGCGCTCGGCGAGCGGCGCCAGGTAGAGCTCCTCCAGCGTGCCAGCTCGCCGCGCCCGTCCCCGGTCGTGACCCACTCGCACCACGCCGTCGATCAGGAAGACGTCCACCTCCACGCCGCGATAGCCTGCCGCCAGGGCGTCGTCGAGCGGTCGCTCGTTCTCGTAGTCGTTGTGCGCGTAGGCCGGCAAGTCCGCGAGCGGACAGGAGGACTGGGCATGCGCCGCGCGCGCCACAGCGCATGCTGCTCCCAGCGCGCCGAGCATCGCGGCCGCCAGACGGCAGCGACCGGCCAGTGTCCTCACCTGGTCACTGGTCGAGCGCGCGTCACCGACCGGACCCTGGTCGACTGCCAGGCTCCCGCACGAACTGCACGCCGCGCACGCGACCGGCCCAGATCCCGAAGCCGACCACCGCGCCCTGACCGTCGCGCGAGAAGACGACGGTGCCCAGATCCGGGCCGCTGAACCCGTCGGCGAACACCGGACGCAGCTGCGTCTCTTCGGCCGGCCGGCGGCGCACCACGAGCCCGCTGTCGCTCGCCGCGACCGTCACCCGCGTCTCGAGCTCCTCGCTCCAGTAGCTCCCCGCATAGGCCTGGAGCGTGCTCGCCCCCGTCGTCGCGGGAGCGGCCACCGGCTCGTACCGCATGGTGTCCCCGTCGGCACCAAGGAGCAGCACCTCGCGCACCCGTCCATCAGCGAACCGGTACGCCAGCTCGCCCTGCCCCGCGATCCGGAACCGGTCGGCGCCGGCGGCCGTGAGCCGGAATCCGGCCGGCGCCTCCGTAATCAGCCGGCCGTCGCGCGCACCGATCCGCAACACGCCCTGGGTACGCGACGCGCGGAAGAGCCCCGTGTAGCGCGCCAGTTCGGCGGCGCCCATCGCCGCGCCGCTGTCGGCCGCCGCCGCGATCGCCGCGCGGGCCGGTCGCGACACCAGCGCGGCGGCGACCACGGTGCCGAGCGTCGTGGGGTTGGCCGTGCCATCGTTGCAGAGCACCGCGATCGACACGCCCTCCCCCGGATAGCGCGCCAGCCACGTACGGTAGCCCGCCGTGGAGCCGCCGTGACTCACCTCGCGCACCCCATCGTCCGTGCGGATGGTGAGGCCGAGCGCGTAGGTGATGCGGCGTCCGCTCGTCAGCGTCATCGGCGTCTCCATCGCCCGCACCAGTGCGGGCCCGCCCTGGGCAGCGGCGGGCGCATCGAGAAAGGCGTTCCACTTGAGCAGGTCGCCCACCGTGGTGAGCAGCCCGCCGTTGCCGTACACGTTGGTGAACGGCATGTCGGTGTGGAAGACGCCGGCGTCCCGATCGTACGCCGTCGCGCGACCCTTCACGATGCGCGTGTAGTCGTCGCGCCACGCGGTGTGCGTCATGCCCAGCGGCGTGAAGAAGCGCTCGGCGCTGAACCGGGCGAGCGGCATCCCGCTGGCGCGCTGCACGATGATCGCCGCGAGCGCGTAGCCGGTGTTGCTGTACAAGTACTCGGCGCCCGGGTCGAAGTTGAGCGACGTCTGCCGCGACACGAGGTCGAGGATCATCGGCAGGGAGTGCACCTGCGTGCCGGGCGGACTGCCCTTGAGCTGCAACAGCCCCCACTGGTCGCGCAGCCCGCTCGTGTGGGTGAGCAAGTTCCGGATCCGGATCGTCCGTCCCTTGCCGAAGTCGGGCACCTCGGGCAGTAGCGTGCGCACGTCATCGTCGAGCGAGAGTCGCCCTTCGCTCGCCAGGAGCATCACCGCCGCGGCGGTGAACTGCTTGGCCACCGACCCGCTCTCGAAGATGGTCTCGGGCGTGTTGGGCACGCCGTACTCGAGGTTGGCCAGCCCGTACGCCCGCGTGAGCACGGTCTCCCCGCGACGCGCCGCACCCACGGCGCAGCCGGGCGCGTCGGGTCCACCCGACGTGGTGAACGCGCGATCGATGCGCGCGACCACGCTGTCCGGGAGGCGAGTCACCCCGGCCGACTGTGCCCGCAGGGCTGGCGACGCGAGGGGCGCGGCGACCGTGGCGAACAGCAGCGCGACGAAGGGGCGGATGGAGAGATGGCGCGACACGGGTGCTCCGGGATGAAAGTGCGTCGCCCGAGGCGACTCGCGCATGGTGCACCGTCACCCGTCGGCGCGCCAGAGTGCGCGCCTCGCTCTCGCGCCGCGAGCGGGTGCGGCGTAATGTGGAAGGTGACCCGCCGCCGTCCATTTTCCTTCACCGTCGCCGTCGCGCTCACGCTCGCCTGTGCCGCGCCCCGCACCGACGCCGCCGCTCAGCGCGACGAGGTCGTCGGCACCTGGCGCGGGGTCGCCGAGTTCCGTGGCGTGTCGGTGCCGATGAGCGTGCGCTTCGCACGCGAGCGGGGATTCCTCCGCGGCTGGGTCTCGTCGCCGGAGCTGGCCGCGCTCGAGCTGCCGGTGAGCGACGTGGCGCACGACTCCGGGCGCGTCTACTTCACCGTGCCAGACAACCAGGGCGCGCTGGCGTTCGCCGTACGCCACACGGGCGACACTCTGCGCGGCACCGCCACCCTGCCCGACGCGATCGCGCGGCGCGAGGGAGCGCCAACGATGACCTGGCGCGGCGTGCGCGGCCTCGCCGACCCGCCGCCGCCCTACCTCACGCGCGAGCTGCGCATCGCGGCGCAGGGCGCGACCCTCGCCGCCACCCTCGTCATACCGCGCAGCCGCGCGCGCCGCATGCCGGCGGTGCTCATCCTCCAGGGCTCCAGCACCAACCTGCGCGACGAGTACCGCTACTACGCCGACCACTTCGCGCGCGCGGGCTTCGTCGTCCTCTCGTTCGACAAACGTGGCGCCGGCGCCTCCACCGGCGACTATCGCCGCGCGTCGTACGACGACCTCGTGTTCGACGCGCGCGCTGCCTACGACACGCTCGCTGCCCAGCGCGAGGTGGACGCGCGCCGCGTCGGGATCTGGGGGTTGAGTCAGGGCGCCTTCCTGGCGCCGCGCGTGGCGGACCACGTGGTGCAGGCGCCGGCGTTCGTCGTGGCGGTGTCGAGCCCCGGGCTGCCGATCGCCGAGACGGCGGCGTATCAGGACAGCCTGCGTGCGGCGTGGGCGGGTTTCGCGGACGACGCACCGCGCGTCGTCTCGGCGCACCGCGCCCTCGCCGCCGCGCTGCGCACCGGTGCGTCGTCCGACCGCCTGGCCGCTCTCTTCCGCGCCACCGCCGATGCCCCGTGGCGCGACCGCACGTCCATCCCGCGCACCGCGCCGCCGCGCGACGAGCTGCGCGGCTGGTACTGGTATGGGCGCATCCTCGACCCCGTGTCCTGGTGGGGCCGACTGCACGTGCCAGTGCTGCTCGTGTATGGGGAGGCCGACGAGCTGGTGCCGGCGCGGACGAGCGCGGAGCGGCTGGCGCGCGCACTGCACGACGGGGGTAACGCCGACGCGACAGTTCGCGTCTATCCCGGCGCCAACCACGTGCTCAAGCTCGTGCACACGCCGCTGGCGCCAGCGGGTCGATCGTGGGACTGGCCCCGGCTGGTCCCCGGGTACATGGAGGAGACCACGGCGTGGATGATCGCGCGCGTAGGAGATCCGCTCGCGCGCGCTCCCGTGCTCCAGCGCCCGTGAGCTCGGACCTGTCCGGTCGCGAACGATTGCGGGCGTGGTCGCTCGGCTCCACCATACGTACCGGATGCGCGGCACGGACGAGCGTGCGGCGATCCCGACCATCGCTCGAGGGAGTCCCATGAAGATCGTCCTGTTCGGCGCCACCGGAAACATCGGCCAGCGCATCGCCAGCGAGGCGCTCGGTCGCGGCCACACCGTCACCGGTGTGG
>JBBQYZ010000173.1:0-6501 GCA_038208205.1 Gemmatimonadales bacterium
GCGGTGCACCGTCTGCACAAGGCCGGGCTACGCGTGCAGCTCGTGGGTGGGTCATCCGGCATGACGTCTCCGACGGCGGGCAGCGTGGTGCCGGCCGGTGCGGTCGTACGTCTCGCGGGCACGCCGTGAGCGTCGCAACGACGGTGATTCTCGAGGCGTTGCGCGCGGCGGGGTTGCTCGCTGGTACGCGCGGTACGCTACCGCACGACATCGACGCCCTCTCCGATGACTCGCGCGCCCTGCGCCCTGGTTCGCTCTTCCTCGCCGTGCGCGGCGCCGAGTGCGACGGACATGACTTTCTCGGCACGGCGGCGGCGGCGGGTGCCGCCGTCGCGGTCGTGGAAGACGCGAATCGTACGGAGCTTCCCTCGATCATCGTGACGGATGCGCGTCGCGCGGCGGCTGTGGCCGCGGCAGCGTACTACGACGCGCCCGCGCGCACGCTGCGGCTGCTCGCGGTCACGGGCACCAACGGCAAGACGACCACCGTGGGAATGCTGCGTCACCTGCTCGATGAACGTGGGGCGCGTGCCGCGTCCATCGGCACGCTCGGGGTGCTCGTCGGCAGCGACGGCGTGGCGATCGATGGCGGGGGAGGACTCACGACGCCGGGGCCCGTCGAGCTGCAACGCCTGCTGCGCACGCTCGTCGATGCTGGCGTGCGTACGGTGGCGATGGAGACCTCGAGCCACGCGCTGCACCAGCGGCGCGTCGAGGGGCTGCGGTTCGACGTCGGCGTCTTCACCAATCTCACCCGCGACCACCTCGACTATCACGGCACGATGGAGGCGTACCTCGCCGCCAAGGCGCTGCTGATCGACCTGCTCGCCGACGACGGCGCTGCGGTGGTGAATGCCGACGATTCCGCGTGGGGCGCTCTCCCGCCCGTGCGACGCTTGATCCGCTTCGGCGCCAGCGAGGGTGTGACGGTGCGCGCGGAGGACATCCGCTACACGCCGCATGGCAGCCGGTGGGCGCTCGTCATCGGCGACGAGCGGCACGAGGTCGCGCTTCCACTCATCGGCGACTTCAACGTGGCGAACGCGCTGGCGGCCGGCGCCGCCGCCTGGTCGGTGGGGGTGCCGACGCGCGAGGTCGCCGCGCGGCTCTCCACCTTGCCGCAGATCCCCGGGCGGCTGGAGATGCTGCACGAGCACCCCACCGTGCTGCGCGACTACGCGCACACGCCGGACGCGCTCGGGCGCGCGCTCGATGCCGTGCGGCCCTTCACCAGCGGTACCCTCACTGTCGTCTTCGGCTGCGGCGGGGATCGCGACCGCGGGAAGCGCCCGGAGATGGGCCGGATCGCCGAGTCGCGCGCCGACCGGACGATCGTGACGAGCGACAATCCGCGGACAGAGGATCCGGAGCGGATTCTCGACGACATCGAGGCAGGGATGACCGCCGAACGACACGAGCGCGTGGCGGATCGGCGCACGGCAATCGCCCGCGCCATCGCCGGCGCGGCCGACGGCGATGTGATCCTGCTCGCAGGCAAGGGACATGAGACCTACCAGATTCGCGGGACCGTGAAGCATCCATTCGATGAGCGCGCGATCGTGCACGAGATCATTGCCGAGGGAACGAACTGATGGCCGACGCTTCCACCCCGCTGGCGAACGCGCTCGTCCAGCCGCGCTTCTGGACGGCCGACCGGGTCGCCGACGCGCTGGGCACCGGACCGCGCGGGGCCACCCCATTCATCCGCATCTCCACCGATACGCGCACCGTCGCGCCCGGCGACTGCTTCGTGGCCCTCAAGGGCGAGAGCTTCGATGCGCACGCGTTTCTCGCCACCGCCGTCGAGAGGGGAGCCACGGCGCTCGTCGTCAGCGACGCACGGCGTACCGAGTCGCTCGGCGTCGCAGTGTATGTCGTGCCCGACACACTGGACGCGCTCGGGGCGCTCGGACGCTACCGTCGTCGCAGCTGGGGGCGGCCGGTGGTGGGCGTGGTCGGCACGAACGGCAAGACGAGCACGAAGGAGCTGATCAAGGCAGCGCTCGGCAGCGTGCGAATCGTGCACGCCACGACCGGCAATTACAACAATCTCGTCGGCGTGCCGCTGACCTTGTTCGCCATCCCGGACGACGCCGACGTCGCCGTGATCGAGATCGGGACGAATCAACCGGGCGAGGTGGCGGCGCTGCGCGCGATCGTGGAGCCGGACATCGTGGTCGTGACGAGCATCGCCGAGGAACATCTGGAAGGGTTGGTGGACCTCGCTGGGGTGCTGCGTGAGGAGGTGTCGGCGTGCGACGGCGCACCGCTGGCGATCGTCCCGGCCTCGCAGCCGGAGGTGGGGGAGGCGGCGCGACCGCTTGCGCACCGCGTGGTCGAGGCGGGGCTCGACTCGGGCGATCTGCGTCCGTCCAACTGGGGCGTGGACGCTGACGGGCAGGGATGGCTTCTCCTGGACGGCATCCGTGTGCGCATTCCGCTCCGCGGCGTCCACAACCTGCGCAACGCCACCCTCGCACTCGCCGTGGCGCGCGAGCTCGGTGTCACGATGACCGACGCGGCGCGTGGGATCGCGGCGATGCCGGCCCCGCCGATGCGCGTCAACTTCGAGTCGCACGGCGGCGCGACGGTGATCAACGACGCGTACAACTCCAATCCCGGCTCGGCGCTTGTCGCGCTCGAGCTGCTCGAACATGCCGGCGCTGGTCGCCAGCGCGTCGCCGTGCTCGGCACGATGCTTGAGCTGGGGGAGCAGGCGGACCGACTTCACGACGATGTCGCGCGCGCGGCGATGGCCTCCGGGATCGAGCTGGTGATCGGGGTCGGCGCCTTCGGCGACGCGCTGGCGCGCATTGCACCCGGCAACGATCGCGTCGAATCCGCCGCCAGTCCGGAGGCCGCCTGGGAGGCGGCGCGGTCGCGCCTCGCTCCCGACGCGGTTATTCTGCTCAAGGGCTCGCGCGGCGTTCGGCTGGAGCGTCTCGTGCCAATCATTTCGGCGTGGGCGACGGCGTCGCACTAGCGCGACCATCCGCCTCCCGCCCGTCCACGCCCGCGCCCCCAGTCACTTGCTCTACTACCTGTTCATCCCGCTCGTCCCCAGGTATCACGCGCTGAACCTGTTCAACTACATCACCTTCCGCGCCGCTGGCGGTGCGGTCACGGCGATCCTGTTGAGCTTCATCGTGGGTCCGCTCATCCTCAAGCGGCTCGATCGGGCCTCCAACTATCAGGTGGTGCGCGAAGGGACTCCCGACTCGCACGCGGCGAAGGCAAAGACGCCCACGATGGGCGGGCTGATCTTTCTCTTCTCCGCGCTCACCGCGACGCTGCTCTGGGCACGGCTGTTCAGCCACTATGTGATCCTCGCGCTCGTCGTCACGGCATGGATGGGCGCGATCGGACTGCTGGACGACCTGCTCAAGCTGAAGCAGAAGCGCCTCGGCCTCAAGAACGAAGGACTGGTGGAGCGCTACAAACTCGTGGGGCAGGTGTCGATCGGCCTTGCCCTCGGCGTGTATCTGTGGCTGCACCCGCTTTCCCCCGGTCTGGCGGGGGCGTCCACGACGCTGCCGTTCTACCGCTACACGCTGTTCGTGTTCAGCGTTCCTGCACTCTACGTGCTGTTCACCACTTTCATTCTCACGGGGGTGAGCAACGCGGTGAACCTCACGGATGGCTTAGATGGGCTGGCGGCGGGGCTCAGCGCGATCGCCTTTGCCGTGCTCGCCATTTTCGCGTACCTCATCGGCCGCGCCGACGTGACGAAATTTCTCGGCATCTTCTACCTGCAGCACGCCGGCGAACTCACGATCTACTGCGCCTCCATGTTCGGCGCGCTGATCGGCTTCCTCTGGTTCAACACCTTTCCGGCCCAGGTCTTCATGGGCGACACCGGCTCGCTCGCCCTCGGCGGCGCCATCGGCGCGGTGGCCATCCTCCTCAAGTCGGAGTTCCTGCTGGTGCTCATCGGCATCGTGTTCGTGGCCGAGACGGTGAGCGTGCTGCTGCAGCGCTTCGTGTTCAAGTACCACCGGCGACGGTACGGCCTGGAGTACGCGCAGCTGCACCGGGTGTTCAAGCGCGCGCCGCTGCACCACCACTTCGAGGTGAAGGGGTGGAGCGAGCAGCAGGTGGTGGTGCGGTTCTGGATCATCGGCATTCTCGGCGCGCTGCTCGCGCTCGCCACGCTCAAGGTCCGGTAGCATGCCGGTCCGCGGCATCACCGAGGCGCTGCCCGCCGCGTGGACGCGTGGCGAGATCAGCGTGCTGGGGCTCGCGCGCAGCGGTCGCGCCGCGGCCGAGTTGCTGCGTCGGGCCGGTGCGGACGTGTACGCGAGCGACGCGGGTTCCGGCGACACCGTCTCGCACGCCGTCACGGCACTGACCGCGCTCGGTGTCGACGTACAGTCCGGAGGACACGATCTCGCGCGCATCGCGCGCAGCGCGCTGATCGTGGCGAGTCCCGGCATCCCGCCAGAAGCACCGCCGCTCGCTGCGGCGCGCGCGGCGGGAGTGCCGATCGTGGGCGAGCTGGAGGTGGCGCTGCATTTTCTGCCCCATCAACTCTACGTCGCCATCACGGGCACCAACGGCAAGACGACCACGACGGCGATCGTGCACCGCCTGCTCGAGGGGCTCGGCCACGATTCCGTGGCCGCCGGGAACATCGGCACGCCGCTGGCCGAGGTCGCGCTCCGAGCACGGCAGCCCGACTGGGTGGCGCTCGAGACATCGTCCTTCCAGCTCCACGACACCCCCAGTATCGTGCCTACCGCCGGCGTGTTGACGAACCTGTCGGCCAATCACCTCGATCGCTACGCCGGGGTCGACGCGTACTTCGCCGATAAGGCGGAGCTGTTCCGCAACGCCAACGAGCGATCAGTGTGGGTGAGCAATGCCGACGACGTGGCGGTTCAGCGGATGGTGCAGGGGGTGCGCGGCCGTCACCTGCGGTTCACTACCGGAGCCGGCGCCGCGGATGCCTACTACGATCGTGGACACGACCGGCTCGTCGTGCTGGGTGCGCCGTTGATCGATCGGCGCGAGCTGGCGCTACTGGGAGATCACAACGTGGCCAATGCCCTCGCGGCGGCACTCGCGGTCATGGGTCCCGTCGAGGCGCACCGCACGCCGGAGGGACGCGCCCGGGTAGCCGAAGCGCTCCGCGCCTTCCGCGCCCTCGAGCACCGCATCGAGCCGGCTGGGAGCTATGCGGGTGTGGAGTGGATCAACGACTCCAAGTCGACGAACGTCGCGTCGACCCTCGTGGCACTGCGCGGCATGCAGCGGCCGACGGTGCTGCTGCTTGGGGGTCGTCACAAGGGGGAGGCATACACGGCGCTCGCCGACGAGTTGCGGCGAACCGTCAAGATCGTGCTCGCCTTCGGTGAGGCGGCGTCGCTCGTCGCCGCTGACCTGTCGGACGTCGTGCGAGTCGAGCAACTCGGCTCCCCCTTCGAGGTCGTGATCGGTCGTGCGCGGGACGTCGCCTCCTCCGGCGACGCGGTGCTTCTCTCGCCAGCCTGCTCGAGCTACGACATGTTCGACAACTACGAGCAGCGCGGCCGCGAGTTCAAGCGGCTCGCCGCCGAGCTGTCGCGGACGTCGTGATGGCGACAGCCGCACTGTCGCGCGAGCGAGCGGTGTCGGCAGCGAGCGTACGCGAGCGCTGGCGCATGGGACCAGAGGCGCGCGGGCTCTTGCTGGTGATGGCGGTGCTGCTCGCATTCGGTCTCGCGGTCCTGTACAGCGCCAGTGCGATCGTGGCGATGCAGGAGAACCGCAACAGCTGGTTCTACATCGCACGCCAGGCCACCGGCGTGCTCGCCGGCATCGTCGGCTTCGCCATCGCGGCCAAGCGGCCGGCGGAACGGTGGCAAGCGTGGGCATGGCCGCTGATGTGGATCACCCTCGTCAGCCTGCTCCTCTGCCTGGTGCTCCCGGAGAGCATCGCGCCGCGAGTGAACGGGTCCAAGCGTTTCCTGTTCGGCACCTCGATCCAGCCGTCGGAGTTCGGCAAGCTCGCGGTCGTGCTCTGGACCTCCGCCCTGATCGTGAAGAAGGGTGAGCAACTGCGGCGGCTTACCAAGGGAGTGCTGCCGTTCTTCGTCGTGATCGGCCTGTGCGACCTCCTGGCCGCGCTCGAGCCCGACCTCTCCGTCGCGATGTTGTACACGCTGCTGCTGGCGGTGCTGCTGTTCGCCGGCGGCGTCCGGGTGGCGCACTTCGTCACGCTCTGCGCGTTGGCGATCCCGCTGCTCTGGCGCAAGATCGAGCAGGTCCAGTACGCCGTGCTCCGACTCACCTCGTTTCTCGATCCGGGGAAGGCCAACGCGCAGGTGAACTATCAGCTCAAGCAGTCGCTGATCGCCGTGGGATCCGGTGGCTGGTTCGGCCTCGGTTATGGGCAGGGACGGCAGCAGTACGGCTTCCTGCCCTTTCCGTACAGCGACTTCATCGCGAGCAACATCGGTGAGGAATGGGGTTTCGTCGGACTAGCGGCCGTGACGCTCGCCTTCGCCGCGTACGGGCTGCTCG